>NZ_QMFZ01000022.1:0-144381 GCF_003294055.1 Burkholderia reimsis | reverse complement strand
AACGCGACGAAGCGGAAGCCGCCATGGTGCGTCTTATCGACGTGCGCGGCTGGGATTACCTGCTGTCGGAATCGGGCCTGCGCACCTTCATGGACGCCAAGGCTCGCGACCAGTGGAGCAACCAGATTGCCGAAGGCGACGTGCCGGAATTGACCACCGCCAATATCGAAGCAACCTTCGCACAGCTCTATAGCGCGCGCGGCGACATGTTCGAGCGCGGCGTGTTGCAGTGCTTCCGGCGACTGTCGTGGAACTACAAAACGAATCAGCCGTTCAAGTTCGGCAAACGGATCATCGTGAGGTATCTGCTCTCGCAGGGCAGTACGAATCACCGAACCACCGATGAACTCGACGATCTCATTCGCGTGTTCAGCGTGCTCGATCGTCAGCCCGAGCCAGATCACCGGCACGGCGCGTACTGCCTCATCGCGGACGCCCAGCGTGCGCGGCACACCGAGGTCGAGAACGCCTACTTCCACCTGCGCTGGTTCAAGAACGGAAACGGCCATCTCACCTTCAAGCGCGCCGATCTGGTCGACCAAATGAACAAGATCCTCGCGAAGCATTACCCGCACGCGCTCGCATCCGAGGCGCGGTAGTGCCGGGACGCGTCCTGCGTCTCGTCTTTCCCTTTTCCATTCAGCGAACTCGGTATCCGGTTCATCCGGAGGCCCGTGCTCGTCCATTACCTGGAGTCTGTTGTGAATCTGCCCTCCACCCTCCACGCCGGTCCGCGCTTCAAGCTCGGCCGGATCTTCGCGACGCCGGCTGCACTGGAAGTCCTTGGCGACGCACGTGTCTCGATTATCGATCTGCTGATCCGTCACGTTCGTGGCGACTGGGGCGATCTGTCCGAATCCGATCGCCAGCAAAACGAGTTGTCGATCGACGCAGGGCTACGCCTGCTGTCCAGCTACGTCCTGCCCGGCGGGCAAACCGTCTGGGTCATCACCGAATGGGATCGGTCCTCAACCACGTTCCTGTTGCCGGGCGACTACTGACATGTTGATCCATAAATTCCATCCGAACGTCCGGCTCGGCCAGCAACCCACCATCGCCGACTCGGGTAATCCGCTCTTCAGCCGACAAGGACATTGGGACGGCGGCAGTAGTCTGCATTGCGTCGCGATGGCGCTCGCATTGCTCGGCAAGCTGACCGATCCCGTGTACCTGCCGTATCACGCGAGCGGCACCGAGCGAGCCGTATGGGACCATGCATGGCGCCAGTATCTGCACGGGCTCACGCTGTCGGAACTGGCGAGCTTCGTGGCCGAACTAAACGTGGGCGTGCAGCCGACGATCCGCTCCGGACAGGATGACGACATTCTGCGCTTCGGCTCCCGCGAACTGCACGCTGGTCGACCGGTCGTCGTCGGCTGGCGACAACGCCATCTGGTGAAGTGGCACGCTGCGCTAGCCGTCGGCGTTGAAGGGCACCAAACCAGAAAAGCTTTCGAACCATGCGCTCTATTGCTGCTCGATCCTGCCGGGGACGCGCCAGGTCTGTCGGGATTCAATGCCCGTCTCGAGCGGCATGCCAGCGAACAGGTTCGCTATCGATCTCCGGCCGCCGCACGGGCGGTCACGCTCGAAGGCGCCGTATCGATCCGCCCCCTTGTCGACACAGCCACCGACGTTAGGTGATTGGCTCGGGCCGCAGCCACCCAACGGCAATGGATTCGAACTGCCCCACGTAAGAGAAGGTGCTGCAAAAAACCCCGGCGACAGCAGGACCGTGGCCGGGGTAAGAAAACCGTCCGTACTCAGGCACGAGGTGGACGTAGAGGTAGTCTAGGATTCGGCCTCTACCCACCAAATAGTGGAAAACGATCATTTAAAACGACGATTAAGTCGCATTGAGAACGAATCCTATTCCGACAACGGCCATCGCCGTCAACGAAGCCGCTGGCGCTTGATCTCCGGCGGAGTCGCAGCATTCGCGCGGCGCTCGCCGGTGGGCTTCAGCGACACGCCGTCCAATGTGGCGAATAGCTCCGCCAACGTCACGTTCAGCGAATAGCAGATGTTCGCAAGCGTTTCGATCGATGGGTTCGCGATGCCCCGCTCGATGGCTGAAATGTACGTGCGATCGACGAGCGCTTCGAAAGCGAGCGTTTCCTGGGACTTTTCCGCCGCATGCCGGCATTCCTTGATCCGCTTGCCGAGTGCAATCGAGATCGGAGCTGGGCGTGCAGTGGGTGGGGTTGAGCGCTTGGCAGTCATGGCGTGCAGGATGCCCACCCGTCGACTGATTCACGACGCTGTATACACTACGTTATTAGAAGCGTTTACTCTACAATCACACCGCCGTTGATTTCCGATAGGTGCCATTGACCTCTGCCGCTACGCGACCGAGTGAATCATCACGCCCCGATTTGTAGAGTAAACACCACAAAACACACGGTAGCTGACAAAAACAACCATGACCAAAACCCTTTCAGCACCGGCCACGGCGGCGGCCGGCACGCTCGTCTACCGGCCCGACATTGACGGCCTGCGCGCCGCCGCTGTGCTCGCCGTCGTGCTGTTTCATGCCTTTCCGGCCGCGCTGCCCGGCGGCTTCATCGGCGTCGACGTTTTCTTCGTCGTTTCCGGCTATCTGATCACCGGCATCCTGCTGGCCGATCTTGATGCAGGCCAGTTCTCACTCGGTCACTTTTACGCGCGGCGGATGCGCCGAATCTTCCCCGCGCTGGTCGTCGTGCTGCTCGCCGTCTATGCCATAGGTTGGTTCACTTTCTACGGCGACGAATATCGTGAACTTGGCAAGCACATCGTCGCCGGCGCCGGATTCGTGTCGAACTGGGCGTCATGGACCGAAGCCGGTTATTTCGACCTGGCGGCAGAATCCAAGCCGCTGCTGCACCTGTGGTCGCTCGGCGTTGAGGAGCAGTTCTACATCGCTTGGCCGTTCGTGCTGTGGGCAGCGCATAAGGGGAAGCGGATAGGCTGGGCGTGCGCCGTCATCGGGCTCGCCTCCTTCACCGCCAATGTCGCGCTCATTTCCGATCACCCGTCGTCCGCCTTCTACTGGCCCATCACGCGCATGTGGGAATTGCTGGCAGGTGCAGCACTGGCGATCGGTGCCGGTCAGCTCCGGCCGGTTACTCGCAAATGGGCCAACATACTGTCGGCCGGTGGCGCTCTGCTGTGCCTCACCTCGTTTGCGGTGCTCAACGCACGTGCCGCTTTTCCGGGCTGGTGGGCGCTCATGCCGGTCAGTGGAGCAGTTGCGCTCATCGCGGCCGGTCGGGACGGCTGGATCAACCGACGCGTACTGGCTCATCCAGTGCCGGTGTGGCTAGGCAAGATCAGCTACAGCCTGTATCTCTGGCACTGGCCTCTGCTGTCGTTCGCGTTCATCGTAGCGGGCCGGACACCATCGCCAGCGGTACGCGGTGGCCTGCTGGTCATCGGCGTTGCGTTGGCATGGCTAACGACCGCCATCATCGAGCGGCCGATCCGGTTCGGGCCGACGAAACGCTGGAAGCTTGTCGCGCCGTGTCTGCTGATGATCGGAGTCGTCTATCTCGGCGGCATGACGTACGTGCGCGGTGGGCTCGGCTTTCGCAAGGGCTACAGCCCGGACGCCGACGTGACGACTGCCAAGCTCGGCGCAGGTCATGAGTTCGTCAACGCCATGTGCGGCGTGTCGCCCGACGAACAGCAATTGTTTCCGTTCTGCGCGACCGACAAGCGCGTGCGCTCCCATTTCGCCGTGTGGGGCGACAGCAAAGCCGACGCGCTGTATTGGGGACTCGTGCGTGAATCGGCGCCCGGCGAAGGCTGGACGCTGATCGCGCGTCCGAGCTGCGCCCCGATGGCGGACGTCTGGCGCACGTCGTCGAATGCCGGCGACGACCCGGCCCTGTGCCGCGACGCCAACTCCGTAGCGCTTCGCATGCTGCTGGACACACCGGAACTCAAGACGGTCGTGCTCGTCATGACGGATCGCGACGTGATCGGCCAGACCTTCGCCGATCGCGACCAGAGCAGGCCACGCCCAACCGCTGCGCTCGATGGGCTCGACCGCGCCGTGACGGCACTTGAGCGGGCTGGCCGACGCGTCGCACTGGTCCTCGACAACCCGCGTCTGCGCGATCCGCGACAGTGCATGGATCGCCGGCCGCTCGCGTGGCCGTTCGTTCGGTACGCGCTCGGCGTGACCGATATGAGCGCGGCGCAACGCTGCGCGATCAGCTATCGCGATCACGTTATCCGCATGGCACCGTTCACCGCCCTCGTTGACGAACTGAAGCGCCGCCATCCTGCGCTGCTCGTCTACGACCCGGCGAGCGCACTTTGCGACAGCCGCCGCGACACCTGCCCGATGACAAGGGAGCGCCAGTACCTCTACAGCTACGGCGATCACCTGTCCGACTACGGAAACGAACTCGTCGCAAAACAGTTCCTGCCGCTGCTGCGCCAGTGATCGCGAAATGCCGCCTTCCGTTCGTCCCGCTATTTCGTGTCTGGTTCTGGCACACACCCGCCTCGGATTGCCAGAACCATTTCGTCGGCCGGTTCGCCGGTCGGCGCTTTTTATTCAGCATGCTGCGTCAGCCAAAACAATCGATGCATCTTGGTTTGGTGACGCGGCCAGTTTCCATCCGTTTCCCCTCATTGCCTTCCGCTACAAGGAGCACCCCCATGAATACCTGGCACTATGAAAAAGATGGTCAACGCCTCGGCCCCGTCTCCAACGACGAAATGCGGCGTCTGATTCAGGAACGCGCCATCACACTCGGCACGCTCGTCTGGAAGCAAGGGTTTGTCGACTGGCGCACGCTTGGCGACACGGAACTCGCCTCTCACCTCGAAACGTCCTCCATGCCACCCGCATTGCCGACCACAAAGATCAGCAATGCTGTCGTCTGGATACTAGCGCTCGCCCCCATCATCGGTCTGATGTTGCAAGCCATGATCGGCGGAGCGCTTGCACCGACTGACGATATGGCCGAACTGGCCGGCCAACTGGCCGTCAAGTCCGGTCGCTACTGGTGGGTCACGCTGCTGCTGAACATCGGCTTGAGCTGGTTCGACGAACGGCGCTTGAAGCGTGCCGGCGTCGATACATCCCAGTTCGGCAAGCTGGTATTCGTCGTGCCGGTCTATCTCTGGAAGCGAGCGAAATCGCTTCATCAATCTCCCGCCTACTTCTGGACGTGGATCGTCCTCTTCGTGATCTCGCTGCTCGAAGCGGCCTGACCGACTCCCGTCCTGCACGGGCTCGGTGCCCGTCACTACTCGCAGATCCATTTCCGCGCCTCGAAGCGCACAACCTCGCCGGCTGCTCCAATAAAGCAGATGGCCCTTCATTGATGAATCACGCCATGAAAAAATCTCTCGCTGTCCTTTCGGCAACCCTCGTTCTCTCTCTATCCGCACACGCGGCAAGCAACATCGGTCAGTGCGTCTACCCGAAGACCAAGATCGGGGCGAACGGAAACCTCGTTTTCAAGCATCCGATCTATGTCCTCGATGCGCCAAATGCAACCACCTCGAAACGCGCACTAACCACGTTCGCAGCTTTCACCGTCAAAGCTGAAGCGCCCGGCGGCTTCGTGAAGCTCGTCACCGTGCCGAACTACGATCTGCCGAATCCGGACAGCGTCGCTGGCAAGGTGATCGGCTGGGCGAAACTGTCGGACTTCGATTTCCAGGAGTTGCGCAACTGCAACTGACAACATAAGTACGGAGCGGGCGTGCCAGTAGGCATGCCCGCTCGTCGCGACTTTCTTTTTTTTCAGTAGGACAGAACGATCGCCATCCGATCAACAGGCCGTCGAACTACTTCCGGGCGGCGACCTGAGCGCATTGCCGCAGCCTGGCAAAACACTACTCCATCTCGAAGAACCATCGCACCCAATCAACATTTCGCTCGATACCGTCGACTATCCAATCGTACGTGCCGTGTTCCGGATCGTAGAGGACATCGATCACCGACGTTCCGACCGACGCAGTAGCACCATGTACCCGCGTGGTACTACCATCCGGACGGATTACCGTGATTCCCGCACGAGCTGCGGCCGAAAGCGCCTCTACCGTTGGAGCGATCATGGCGAACACCTTCCGATTCGGACACGCGTTGAAATAGTAAAAGCTTTCAAGATAGTCGACGAGCCGGCATTCGGCAAAGTGCCGATGACGCCCTTCTATCGATCCCGCAGTCTGCAACGCGAAGTCTCTCCGCCCCCGAAACTCGGCGGACACACGAATCCGGCCTCTTGCCCCTGAGCCATGCACTGATAGAATCGCGTTCGCCCGCCGCCACGCCACGAACAATCATGGATTACCGCGTCTCCTACGAGCATAGCCTGCGACAGGCACCGGACGATTTCATCGGCCAGGTCGCCGCGCAGTTGATCACCGACGTCCCGGCCAACATCCCGCGCGCCCTATTGCCTGAATACATCGCAGACCTGATCCTGAAGCGGTCGCCGGAGATCGCGCAGATTCGCCACCTACGCATCCTCTGATCGACGCCGCGCTTGGATCGGTTTGCTTAGGCCAGTCGCCACTATCGAAAGGGCAACAAGCATGCGACGTGTAGTCGTCAGACGATCGACAGTTCACGGGCGCGGTGTTTTCGCGGCCCAGTTCCTTCGCACCGGGGAACGCATCTTCGAATACAAGGGTGAGGTCATAACCTGGCGATCAGCGATTCGGCGTTACGAGCGTCGGGGCGATGACGGCCACACTTTCCTGTTCGGCCTGTCGGATGGCATGGTGATTGACGGTGGACGCGACGGTAACAGCGCACGGTGGCTGAATCATGCGTGCGCACCGAACTGCGAAGCTATCGAAATGGATGGCCGTGTATTCGTCAATGCCGTGCGTGACATACAGACCGGCGAGGAACTTCTCATCGACTACGCGCTCGAGCTTGACGACAGCACAACGCATTACGATCGTGCCGCTTATCGCTGTTGCTGCGGCGTGCCCGCCTGTCGCGGCACCATGCTCAGCAGCACGTAAGCTCCCAGTACGCGACTACACTCGACCCGTAATCCCCTTCGAGAAAACGCATCATGAACAACCCAACGATTCGCGAGTTGCAAAAACAACTTGGTCAATTGAATCTGCTTGTCGAAGAAGCCAAGCAACGGGAAAAGCAAGCCATACTCGCCGAGATCGGTGAATACGTGAAAGAGTACGGCATCACCGAGATTGAATTGCTACGCGCCGCCGGGTTCATTCAGGCCAAGCGACAGAAAGCTCCAGCCAAGTATTACGATCCGAACTCCGGAAGGTCATGGTCCGGGAAAGGCTCTCGGCCGAAATGGCTGGAGGACAAAAACCTCGACGACTATCTCATTCGCGAGGCGCCACAGCCTTGGTGGCCGGAACAAACCTGACCGATCATCCAATCTTGACGATCGACATGTAGCCTTGCAGCGCGAGCGGCGTCTGATTCTGCGAACCCAGCACTTTCGCAAAGCCCATCCAAAGGGGACTGCTACTACCCCAACTCGCCTGCACACCACTCATGCGCAATGAACCGAGAACGCCGGACATCATAGCGCTGCCGACCGGAGCGTCCGGGTACTGCTGAACGGCATACTGGTAGATGCCAGGGAATGCATAGTTCTGCCCGACGGCGAAAACAACCTGCGCCGGCAACTGATACATGTCTGTTGCCGGCGCGAGGATCTTGGCGCTGCCAGAGACCAGATAGACGCCGGATGGAATAGTCATCGTCCCGTCAGCATTCACGGCGAACTGGAATCCGTTAGCTGCCGTCACGCCGATGCGGAAATCGAGCTGATACCAATTGCCCATGTCGATACCACGACCACCGTTGGCTTGGGCACCGTGGCCCAGCTCGATCGTCAGCACGGGCAGGATGCCATGAGGCGACGGCAGATTGGTAAGTTGACTTCCGTCGACAGCCGGCAATCTGCCGTTTGCGTCGAGCACGGCCACGTCACCCGGAGCCGTACCAGCCTGTGATTTTGGAATCGCGGCGTCGGCCATAACCTGTGCGTTTGCAGCTGTGCTCGCAATTGTGCGAAGGCCCGGCGCTAGACCGGAAATTGCATCTCCTAGAGCAGCAAGCGAGGAGGAGAAGGGCTGCTGAGAAATTGCCATTGCACACGACCGAAATGAAGAGAAAAGGGAAAGCCATAGGATTCGCCTTCTCATCCCCCACGCGCCACGGCTGCGGTATCGCCGTCGCGGAAGTGCTCTAGGAAAATTGCGCTCCGATAAGGCGATCGGCGGAGTGGTTCGACCGTATACTTCGAGCCCCACACTCGACGCAGCTCCTATGCGACAAATCCTCGCCTGCGCGCTGATGGCCCTTGCCACTCACGCCTTTGCTTCCAGCTCCTGCCCGCAGTTCAGTCCGAAAGGAAAATCTCCGGTCGTCACCAATCCTCGGATAGCCGCAAAGACGCGCCTCCTGTGCTATTCAGATTTTGAGGTGTTGCACTCGAGCATCACACACGGACCACTTTGGTCAGCCGAACACCTGACCCGTTCACACCTAGCGGCGGCGAAGAACGAGATCCGCACGAACCGATTCTTCGAGGAGTCGCGGTTACCGAACGGGGAAGGCGCGCGACTGACGGACTACCGCAAAAGTGGTTACGATCGCGGGCACATGAGTCCAGCTGGTGATCGCTGGAATGATCGGGCAATGGCCGAGTCATTTACGCTTGCGAACATGGTGCCGCAGAACCCGACGAACAACCGTCACCTGTGGGCACACATCGAAGAATCCGTGCGCCGGATCGGCATGCAAGCGCCGGACACGTATGTCGTCACAGGGCCACTGTTCAAGGGTGCAGAGCTGACGACGATCGGCAAATCCGGCGTCATCGTCCCAACTCAGATTTTCAAGGTAGTCTATGTCCCTCAGAAGCGGCTCGCGTTCGCGGTCGTTGCGAATAACACCGCAACCAAGCGTTACACGATCGCGACAGTGCGCGAGCTTGAGGCACAAAGCGGCTTGCGATTCCCAGGCATTCCGGAGTCGCTGAAAGACACTCGCATCGGAGGTTTGAATGGAGTTTAAGGCGTTTGCAGACGACTCAACCGTCGTGAACATTCACGGCGACGCGTTCACCGTGACCAACGACCCCGACCGCATCGTACTGTCAGGCACGCTGGAGTTGACACGCGACAAGGCGGGTCTCGCCACTGCACTTTCACTACAGAAGGCCATCGCCAGTATCGTAGACGTGCTTCAGCACGAACCGGCACTGCCCGAACATGTCCGTGACGAGCCTGCCGCGCCGAAGGGTAAGATCAAGAATCCGTTCGAAGGATAGACAGCGGAGTGCTTGATCTCGAGAACGTCGCCCGATTGCAAGCTCATAGTGCTTAACGTGCACCGCCGCGCCCAGCGCGACTATCACACGCTTTTCGAGGGGCTGTAGTCGATTCGGTGACGTCTGTTGCCAATCAGGCAGGAGAATACCGTGACTCAAACCAACAATACCGCCTCACTTATACAGGCGTTCCGAAACGCTTACGACGCACAACAGAAAGACCAAATATGGCAACAACTCAGCGAGAGAGTTCGTCAATTTTGGACTACTCGCATCCTGTCAAAGCCTGCAGGCGTCCTTTCCGACGCGGAATGTGACGAAATCATCCGGATTCTCGATCGCAACGGAAAGGGAAACACGCGGGACGACGAGGCGGTTGCAAAGGTCATGGTGCCGCAAGGCGCGTGGAGACGGATGCTCAACGAATTCCACAGCAACCGGGCACTCGGTGACCTCATGTACGCTGTTCTCACCGAGACAGACGGATTTCGGAAAGCACAGCTAATCGATGAGCTGTATGCAATGAACGCGGGGCAAAAGAACCATCTCACGGGGCCGAGCGGGAACGCTATCGGCGCCTACCTCGCATCTTTTGATCCGGTTCGCAACTTGACAATAGTCTCGCTCAAGGATCGGCGCTCCGTCATCGACTATTTCAACCTATCCTGCAACATCGACTGGGATACGACATCGATCGGCACGCAAATCGTCAGTTCCAACAAGATCATCCTGGACGGTATGCACAACCTCGGCCTTGAAGGAAGTGCCCGCACCATCGCGTGCTTCTTCTATCATCCGCTCGTCAAAGAGTTCTGGAAAGGCGATGAAACGGTTCGGCGGATTGATAACAAGCATATCAGCGTGACCGTTCCCACCGTCCCGGACGAAGGGGATGAGGAATTTGCCGATGGCGAATCGATACGGGAATCCATGCAGATGCAAGGTCTCATCGCGCGTGTAGGTGCAGCAATGGGGTTCAGCATTTGGCTCCCGCGTGCGGATCGTAGTCGTGTTCTCAAGATATGGCAGCCCGAAACCGGTGTACTTCTTGACGAATTGCCGATCAGCTACGATTCGGCCACGATGAAAACCGTCGAGCAAATCGACGTGCTGTGGCTGCGAAAAAGATTCATCGTGCGCGCCTTTGAAGTCGAACACACGACCTCCGTCTACTCCGGCCTGCTACGAATGGCCGACCTTGTAGCCCTACAACCGAACATTAACATCAAACTGCATATCGTCGCGCCGGGCGAAAAGCGGGAAAAGGTCTTGCAGGAAATCCGGCGCCCCGTCTTTTCATTGCTGGAAGGCCGGGCGCTGAGCGAAATGTGCACATACATCTCGTACGACAACGCGAAGGAAATCGGTAGCCTGAAGCATCTGGCCCATATGTCCGACGAAGTCATCGAAGCCTACACGGAAGCAGCAGAATAGAACAGAGATCATGAACATCTACCATTACTGCGACCCACAGGCATTTGTTTCCGTAATGCAAACCGGGAAGTTTTGGGTTTCCGACGCCCGAAAAACAAACGACCGGCGTGAACTCGCGGTGTTCAAGGAACTGGCCTTCGAGCACATCAAAGAACTGGCCGAGACCGACGTTACCGTTCGTGCTTTTTTCTCACAGCTCGGCTTCCACTTCGACGAAGTCGAGGGCATTAGTGACTATTACGTGTGCTGCTTCTCTGAAGCTGGAGATTCAGTGCCTCAATGGGTTGCGTACGGTGAACGAGGCACTGGCTTTGCAATTGGATTGGACGTTAACGAAGTACGGAACACAATTGGGGCTCCAATGCTGGATTCCAGTTATCGAGACCTAAATTTCGAAGAGCCGCAAAGCAGGTGGTTGTTCGGCCCAACGGTTTACGCAGAATCAGGAAAGAAAACAGAATCATTACTTAGGGCTCTCGCGAAATTGATCCGAAGTGGCCAGAATCTTGGCACGCAACCGGCAAGAGATTTCATCGATCGCTTATGCGCATTCTACAAGGATCAGTCTTTTTCGTCAGAGCAAGAATGGCGCATCATCTACAATTCAAGCGAGAACGTACTTGAGAGGTTAGGTGGCCAGCCTGAACTCGCAAATGAAAAACCGACCACGCTATGGAGACAAGGGCGCTATGGTCTGACACCGTACATTTGCACGCCGGACCTGAGGAAGTGCATCCGTGAAATTGTCATCGGTCCAAGCAATACTGACCGCGCCACGCAAACGTATATTGCCCAGTTCCTGAAATCGCTAAACATAACGTGCGACGTTCGACAGTCGAAGTCACCGTACCGATAATTCTAGGTATTGCGAGCCACCTCGAATAAGGTACCAAATATGCCTGCACTCGAAATCATGCTCGACAGTGTAACGGTCGCTACGGTCAGTACCGCCGAACTTACCATGCTTGCCGCCAGAGTTGGCGGAATGCTCATTGACGAGGCCGTTGCATCTCTGAACGTGTCCGGGAGCAACTACCATCTAAGCGGCCCGCCATCGTATCTCACATGGATCGCCGATACGCCGCTACAAGCCGGTCAGCGAATCCGTGTGCTATTTCATCAGGATGGTCAATCATCCCAGACGGGCAAAACTATCGATGAACTCTACCCCGACGAGCCCCCCGTTGCGCAAACCGATTTCACACCGACAGCGGAGATGTTCCAAAAGCTACGTGCCATGCCCAAGTTTCGTGAGAAGTTCGTTATCGACTTGAGTTCGTCGTCCGGGACATCCTTTCGGGGAGAAACAATGGCCGGAGAGGACAGCTTTGCGTTGACGATACTCTGGGACTGCATGCACCCCGAACGAGCAAGAACATCATTGCACTCTCACTCGCTGGACCGCCTCGAAGCTAAGGGCCCGCTCAACTATCTATTCAACGACGACATGGCCCACGGCGGATTTATTGAAATCCGGATAACGTAAAATTCATCTTTCAAGCCCACTACTCCTGAATTTCCTAAGTTGCAACTCCGCAAGCGTCGATGCTACCGATATTTCTCGACGGATGCGAAACATACAGAATTCGCCAAGAGCTAGGCTCACTTACTGAGTGACGTAAGCTATCGTGCTGGAACGACCATATGCATCAACCGACGCTCGTTATCCGTAATCGTGGGTTCAAACTCAAATCGATGCGCCGGTAGATCGTGAAGCAGGTCATGCTTCGCGGTCTGGTAGAAATTTCGTAAAATGAACTCTGCAAACCAACGTGGGGAGAGTCCGCCGGTGACCGGGATGCGGCATCCCTGCACATCTCCCAACGTGAGATGCGACTGAGGGTGAGCGACGTCCGCTGCCGCCTGAGTATCGAAGTCGAATCGCAATGGAAACGCAACGATGTGCCTCGACACGATTTCGAGAAAGAGCTCATCACGCAGATATGCGTCGGGATCGTCGCGGAAAGATCGAAGCGCCGGCGACGGGTAGTACGCTAGGCGATGCTTGATTAAGTTCTCGCCCTCGAACCGATACATCATCTGCAATAGCCCGCCGTCAATTAGTCTGACGTTGTACGATCTCTTCTCCGACAATTCCTTGTGAACATCGTGATAGTCGATCTCCCCCATCGCCAAGGACACATGCTCGGCACCATCGAACGACACCTCCCAATGAGTCGCTGAAATCTGCCGCAACACCGGAAAATTCTGGTCGTCCGCGATGCCCATCTCGATCAATGTCCCGAGGATTCCCGTGAGATCATCCTTCACAGTACGGGGCAAACGGGGAGGCATTATGCTTTCCCTCCGAGCCATCGGAGCAGTTCTTCTCTCGTTTCGGGGTCTAAGTCTTCTGGTTTGATTTCTCCACGTGCAAATGACGCGGCCAATTCAGCAGCACGCCCCTTACCGTGTTCGAGACGCCGCTTCTCATGTGGAGAAAGGTCGCGATAAGCGATTCTTAATTGCCCAAGAACGTTATCGGTCGGGTAGACAAAATCAAGCTGGAACGCATGCTGCTGGAGTCGCGCGAACTCCTTCTGCAATTCGGCCATACCAGGCCCCCACCCGATAACTCGCACCCACGCTTTACTTCGCGTAATAGCTGTAAAGAGACGGTTTCGAAGGTTGGCTAAACCGGGGCCGGTCGTGTCACAGTGCTGAGCGTTGACGACATATACCATCCCTGCCTCGTTGCCCTTCGCGCGATAAATTCCGGTGAACGTAACAGATTGCATCTCCGTCTTGAAAAACACATCAGCTAACGTGTCAACGCCGGCGAGGTGGCTCTGGATATTCCGCTCAAATAACATCTTGCGGATCGGACCGAGTCGCGTGCGGGCGGAGATAGGATCTGGGTGGATGACGATGATGTCGTCATGACGCAATTCATCCTCCGAAATGTTCCTCTGGATTTCGTTCACCAACCACGTGTTCTGGGCGGCTTCGGTCTCGAACCGATGGAACTGAACAAGGTCTTCGATCGGCGAATGGTCGGACAAAAATTCCGGGCTCGTTTCGTTCGTACGAGCAAGCGTCACGCGTTGTCCCTTGCCCAGCGAACCTTGCTGAACGCTATAGCCGATCTCCTCCCAGAGGGCGGGATGGTCGAACATCTGTACCAAGCCAGTTTCGGTACCAGCCGGCGCATCTCGATAGATGCCAAATCCTAGGCCGTGTGCGGTCACGAGCACCGGCCCCGAGTTCCGATAACACTTTTGCAAAATTACATCCCTGCGTGGGTCACCATCGAGCGACACCAACGGTCGCCCATCTGGGCCAGCACCAAAAATCTCTTCAGGCGACGGTAACGACGTTCCCGAAAGATTCTGAAGCTCGTCATACGCATAAACGAGACGCTTCGGCTCCTTGAGCATTGCGTAACACAGCTTCAGAAAGCTGGGCGCGAAATCCTGAGCCTCGTCCACTAGCACAACATCGTAAAGACCCACGTCAGTAGTCAATGCATTCAAGGCTGCCTGACAGACTCCGTCAAATGCCTTCTCATTTCCTCCAAATCGAGCACTAGCCGCGCTGAAGTCGCTGAAGTCCTGCCCTGTAGCCCGACAAAACTCATAATAGACGCCATCGCGCTCATCACCACCGGGTGCACCCCATGCGTTGATAACACGGATCTTCGTCCAATCGGGCTCCTCACCACTTTGCTCGATACAGAAATTATTGATGAGGCGCTTGAATTGTCCTTTCAGAGACCGGGTATTAAACGTGACGGCAATACGCCAGTCCGGATGCTGCGTGTGCAGATAAGCTGCCTTAAGCGCCAAGACAATTGTCTTGCCTGAACCAGCCAGCCCACGAATGCGCTGCACGCCATCAACCGTCTCGATAACTGCCCGATTCTGTCGGTGATCCAGCGTCGCAATCGAATCCTCAAGCTTCTTGAGTCTTGCACCTCTTGAGTCGGGCTTGATCACCTCGCGTTTTGAACGACTCTTGCGAATCGACGACAGACTTTCCACTGCCGAAAGCGTTAGGCGATAAAGGTCATCACTCGCTTGCTCTCCCCACTGAAACTCATTGAGAACGTCCGCGAGATTTTTTTCGTTGGCGATCGGGTAATCTTCGACTGAGACGCGCTCGACATCATCGACTGCGGGAGCGAAGGTGACGACCTGCAAGCTCGGAATAAGCCTGCGCCCCTTAACCAGCTCCTTGTGGAGCTTAAGCTTTGCTTCAATCTTGTTGGCAAGATCGTCTTGACGTGCCGGGTAGTCGCCTACGTCAGTACCTTCGACCAGGTCGAACAGGACAATCCCCTTCTCCTGACTTACCAGCGTCGCATCAAGGAAGAATTTACCCTCGGGCGTGGCAATTAGCGGATACCCGAAGAAGCATTCACCAGAAAGCCCGTCGATCGCCGATAGGGATTCCTGCATTGCCTGCGTCGCGACCGGTTTCCCATTGGTGCCGCGCGTGAAATTGACTGAATTCATGTCAAGTATCCGCCATCGATCTGTTTGACTCGTCCCGCACCTTCGGCTTGCGTGATCGGAGAGCAGTTTGGGTTGTGCTGGCGGCCACCATCAACCGGATGCCCGCCTCGAGAGTTTGCATTATCTCATCATGTTGGCATGGGATCGTCGTCTCGAACACATAACCAAATGGCCAACTGAAACGGCCCTGTACTACCTTCCCGTCGTCAATGTCCACGCCTTCAGAGTCGGCTTGACTCGTATCATCTGGCCGTCATCCTTCGCGAGGTAGGACGCCACGTAATCGACCAATCTTGCGATCTGAGCCGGATCAGCGCAGTCGATAGCGTCAATGGCCCAGCGCCCCTGAGCCCTGAGCCTCGCTTGATCGGCCCGCTCGTGGCAATCGAACATCAAACCTTGCCCGCGCGTGACACGGCGCCAACGATCCGCTATCGCGTACTTCAGCGCGTATAACTGATCCTGTCGCACCTGCTGCGCGTCGAAGAAGAAGATGCAGTGGAAGTGATTCGCTCGATGTCTGCCACCCTGCTCCATCTTGCAGATATGGCCCACCATCGGATCGAACAACGTGCGGTCGACTCCACGACGATTCCCGAAGAACAGGTCGCGATCCTGCATCGCTACACGCGGATCGATACGTGCTCTCGTCTCAGCCCGACCATGCCCTATCGGTGCATTCGACAGCACTTGCATCCAGCCAGCCCCAGGCTCCATCGTCCAACCCATTCGGACCAACGCATCGTTGTCGTCTGCCGCATAGTCTGCGTAGTACAGGTCGACACGCACCGGCAACAGCGTTTTATGCCGGGCCTGTAATGTACCGATGTATTCGCGAATCGAGGTCTCTTGGCTACTCAGGTTGCCTCTCCAGTTCCACAGCCATTTCCTCACCCCTCGACGTACCGCTTCCATACGTAGACAACCCACAAAGTCGTTGTACAGATTCGCCGCTACTGCCTTGTCGACGTTACTCGATAACGTACCGTTACTGAAAACTTGAGCAAATGGATGCTGCATGAAGCAATCGAAGAAGAGTTGTAAGTCGGCACTGTAGGCATACCCTGGCCAATACAAATCCATCCATAGTGCACATTGAAACATGAAGCCTGACAAGCTCCTATACCCTGAATACCCAAGATTACGAACCGCTCGTTGCTGCCCTGCTTGATCTCGAATATCAAAGGGGACTTGATCGGTCTCCAACACCGTCTCCAAGAAGCACTCCAGCTGCTGCATCAGCTCAGCATACTCACCAATCTCCCAGTACCTGACAAAACCTGAAGAAGGTTGATTACCTACAAAGGCGTTATACCCGAATCCGGACTGATTTATGTGATTGACGCTCCGACCCATCTTGAATCTCCGTTATTTGGACATTCAATGGATGAGGCATGTAATTTCTTATCGACACACCAAGCAACAAGACTTCGCGTACAAAGCCGCTGACATCTTCGAGCTCTTGCGAAACTGAGAGCCTCATGGATCTACGATCAACCTTGATTGCATCCATGACAAGCAGATCACTCACCAATCCATCAAGTGGATATACCTTGGATACTCTCCTTATAGATCGAAATATCAAGAATTCAATCTTATTATAGGAGAGAACAAGATCACCACTTAGCCAGCCCCAGAAATATCCACCAAACAATCCTTAAAATCACGCCAAATCCGCCATTTCATCAAACAACATTCAATCAAATAGCCACTACCGAATTATCCAGACGCAGCGGTCAATAAATTCCCTTACGATGCAAGTCATTGCCCTAATTTGAACGACGAATTACATCGCTCCTCGGAAGCGGATGCACTTGTGCATTCATACGGCACATGGAGGTTCAATCGACGCCCAGCGTCACTTCGCAAGTTTCGTAGGCCAGTGCAAGGAACGCCCACAATACAGCCCCGCAGCTACGCTGCTACAACCGCTACGTAGCAGCGTAGCAACCGGGGAAAGCGGGCACAACGAGCCCGTTTTCGTTGCGCAAGCGCAACGCTTACGCAGTCTAACTGAGGCTCCAGCCCATGCTATTCGCGAGCATTTTGACGGCATAAAAAAACGCCCACTTTCGCGGGCGTTCAGGTTTACTTTATTTTTTGTTCAATTCAATCAGAAAGTGCTCTTGCGGCTTTTTCCGAAAGAAATCGATATGTCGCGTTCAATTCGAAATTGCGACCTCCGTCAGCCGCTGATCTGTCCGGCTCACGCTCCATATCTGTCACGGGATCGCTATCGCGCTGTTGTGGGGCAAATCCCACACTGGCACAGGGCGCGCCGACAACAGACTGATTGATCTGCATCATCGGTACATGGCTATTCGAACTGGCTTGACTCAAATAGTTCGCTGCCGGCGTCGGGACCGTCCAATCATTTGCCGGAAAAACGATAATTCTGCCTCCGTTTTTTCCTGGCAAGGTCGAGATATACCTTCGCTGATAAAGCATATCGATTGCTCGCCCCAGTTGAACAGGATCGTTCCTAATGCTCGAATAATTTCTCAAGTCTCGCTCCGCATACCTGCCAGGCGTCAACCTGGGATAACGCATCGGACTCGCCACTGCGTCCTGAAGCCATTCCAACAGCTTTTGCGCTGCCATCTCGTCCTTCTGCTGCTGAGTTGGCGCGTACTGCTCGAACACTTTCAAATACTCGAACACGTACCATTCGCACAAAGCGATTGCAGCCTTCATCGCCTTTCCCGATATATCGCCCTCACATCCCTCAACATAATGGAACAAGGCTGCGATACGACTCGCCATTTGGGCCAATTTCCGAAAGAAGGACTTGATGTTGTCTGCGAAATTCTCACGAAGCAAATCGTTATTGATTGCCAGCTTGAAGCACTTCCAGTAGCTCGTAGCGTCGTCCGAAAACTTCAGCAACTGTCGCTCTCTCGGCGAAGGCAGCGGCTGACTCAAGATTTGCAGCATTCGCTCATTGAACAGATCAAGCTTCGACTCCAGTACGTCATCAACTTCCGCGCTTGCCCCAGGCATATCGAGGACTGGCGCAAACACAGGCAGGCATCGAGCCAACAACCCTGTGCCAAAGGCATTGGAGCCTCGATTCCGCATGTACTCAGAGAATTGATCCTCCTGCGTCATGACGGAGACGGTCAACCGAGGCTCCACGGGTCGCCGCATGCCACTGACAAGGCCAGTAGCCCGTTCTTCGCCGCTCCAGTAGTCACACAGCACTGCTGGTTGGCTGAATGTCTCCCCGTTCAGCGTCGGTCCGCCATCGGCCGAGAAAATTCCAACTGCGCCATTCGCAATCAGCGTGTCCCGCAGTCCCTGAGGATTCGTAGCGGCCATTCGGAAAACTCGGATCGATGGCTTTACGGGTCGGCTCTGCTCGTGAAGCAACCGCTCGTTGCGCAAATGTTCGGCTTCGTCAGATCCACGCTCGGTCGCACGGTACTCCTTTGCTAACTGCCGCTCATCGTCGAGCCAGATTTTCATTTCGGCCTGAAAGGCCACCATCTGACCATTGAATTCGTCGTCCTGTCGTCGCTCTAACGTCGACACCGCCCGAAGAAAGCATCGCTCCGTCAGAGACTTTCCGCCACTGGAGTTGCTGATTGTGAGCAAAATTAGCGAAACAGGTGCCGGTTCATAGCCAGGACATTGGACGTTGACATAGTTCTGGACGGAGAGAGACGTCGCACCAAGTGCGGCTTGTGCCGCCATCTCGATCGGTATTTTGAGCCGCCAACTCACCTCGCCCGCAGCGTCAGCAATGATGGGCGGGCAGACATCGAGCGGAAATGGCCCCTGCGCGTACGGTCGCTGATAGAACGGTGGACCACCATACCGGGACTCAATGATCGGCATGATTACCTCCTTGATTCGATCCAACTATCAGTGTCGTCTCGCTCGGTACATGCCCCGAAAGTTCACCGCGACAACGTATTGCTCCCGCCTCTGTTCCGTCTCTGTTCTTGGTACGCGTACTGCCGAATTTCCGAACATATAAGCGGTTGAGATGACCGGCCCTCGGTTGGCCGCATCGCAAGTGTTTGCGGATCGCCTCCTGTGTCGGCCGTAGGCGTCCAGCAACAACCGCCTCATGAATTTGTTGAAGCTGGCGGAGATCGTCGTCGTCCCCACCGCCACGACTTACGGCGTTGTCGCAGGCAATCGGTGCATCGCGTGTCCGGACCGCCTCATGGTCACTAGCCGATCCAGGACTGTCGTCCGGGACGATGCCCGACTCCGACACGACCACCCTTTGCTCCGATGGCTCACGGTCGCGACCGAACACGACCGGGTCACGACAACTGGCGCGCCCCGATACAACCGACACCAACGCCCACCCCATGATGGCAGAGCCTTCGAGCACAACCGCGCATGCGACCGCCAACATCATTTCCAGTCGTCCTTCGGTCGTGCCGAACCACGGCGCAATCTGTCGCGCGACCGGATCGGACCGCAGGACGCTGCGGAGCGTCGCTTCGCGATCGGCTATCTCGCTGCGCCGATCGTCCTCGGCTTCGCGCCGTCGCACTTCGGTCGCTTCGGCTTCCAAGGTCGCGATCTGCGTCACGAGAACTGTCCGCCCCACCTTGACCCGCTGACAATCGAAGACACACGGGCGGGCGTCCTTTCGGGCCAGATCGATCTTGGCCTTCGCGACGTCTCGAGCAATTTCGGTCAGCGAGCGTCCGGGCGGCACTTGTTCCCGCGATAACGGGGTGGTCATCGGCACCGTTGCGGCTCGCTGCTCCCCGGCGTGTTGCCGAGAGATCAGCACGAAGGTGACCTGGCCGTACAGCACAACAACCAGGCCGACGCACCACAACACGAAAGCGATCAGCCGTGCAGACCCATTCAGCAGGCGCCGCCCCATCGGCAGCAGGTGGACGAACACCACGGCCACACAACCAATCGAGATGCTCATCACCCGCTCGACAACCGAGCCGCCGCGATGCCAACCGGCATACATCGCGATGGCGATCGACACCGTCGTCGCCGAGAATGCCCCGAGCCTGACAAGATTCATTACAGCGGTACGGTCGGAAGGCAGTTGGCGCACAATAGTGATCGGCCCCATGTTCGGGAAACGCGTGGTTTGATCAATGGAACTCATATCGAACCCCACGTTAAGCCGCATTACGCAGTTCAGCACGGGCCGCGATCCAGGCGTCGACTTCGGACTCCAAGAATCCAATCGAGCGCGCCGTCAGCTTGATTTTTTTCGGGAAGGTCGGATCGCTCGCCATGAGCACGTACAGCGTCGCCCGCGACAGATTGGTCCGCTCGACCAACTGCTTGATGCGCAGGATGCGCAGTGCGTTGTCGAGTTGACGAACGATGGGCGCCGCGTGCGTGAGCGCCTGGGAGTCCAGAGAGAGATGCCGCGAGGCGACATCACGGGTGGATTTGTTCATGGAATTTCTCCGTCACGGGTTAAGGTGGACGAGGGCGTCTGTCCTCGTCCACCGGAATCCGGCAAGCGCCGGGCGTGACGGAGAATGCGGTCGGAAACACGTTTCCGAGCAATCGGCTTTTGTCTAGCCTTGTGCGGCAAGGCCTCCGGATGTCCAGGTCGGAAACAAGTCGGAACTCATTCGGAACCAGTTTTGTTTCCGAGCGCGAATGGGCTCGCGGCGCGCCGCTTTTGCTCCGTTGCTTGCTTCGCTTCCTGCTTGACCCAGTTGTTGACGGTGCGTTCGGTGACACCGTATTTCTTCGCGACCTGGGCCGCGAAGTCCGGTTCCTGCGCTTCCTTCAGGTCCCAGTACAGCTTCACGGCGGCTGCGCGTTCGGCTGCGCTATGCCTGCTGACGCCAACTCGCCTCTCGGAATCGCCCTCTGGCAATTCTGATGCTTCACCCTTCCCGACCTCGCTGTTGCATTGCGTCATGATGTCCGGCACAACGGCGTCAGGCGCGTCGTCACCGTACTCGAATCCATGTCGCTCCAGATAGGCAATGGCTTGCTCACGCGGAATGAACGTGCCAGCCATCAATGTCGCGACGGGCGCGTGGTACGCATTGACAGGCGTAAGTCTCCCCGCCTCGAACTCCTGCAACAATGCTCGCTGATGACGAAGCAGCACCGCATCATGATCCGACTTACGTCGGTTGATCGTCTCCTCAGTCACGAGGGCCGGCATCCACATTGGCCGATTCGGCAGCTTGCAATACGCTTCCATGAACTCCGCCCGCTCCTCGTCCGACATCGGGTAACGTAAGGGGCGCTTTATATCCACCAACACCTTGGCAAACGCCTCGCGATCGGCATCGCTCAGTTCATAAGGAAGCGTGAGTTCGCCAATTTGCGGAGGCGACGGTTCATGGAACGGGAGTTCACTCACGGCGGGTTCGTTCACGACCGCTTGATCGGATGACAGCAGCTCGTTGAGCGTGCGACCATCGTTAGAGACCAACACGCTCTGCCAGGTCGCCCCAAATCCACCGGACTGCGGAATTGGGACATGGCGCGTTACGAGCTTGCCGGTCACGCAATCGAGACCTTCAAGGCCCTTCTCGCCGGTTGGGCAAGCTGCGTCAGCAATGGCATACGAAAAATCTAGGAAGTCGATCAGCGGATCGGACGAAAGTTTGACTCGGACTTGCACTTGAACCCCGGTAGTTGGCTTTGTTAGCGCAACAAGTATAAAGGGTCGACGGGGATCGATACGCCATCAAGAGATCGGCGTCGTCGGCGTCTGGGCCGGTAAAACGGCGGCTGTCGGGTACGGAAGAACGCATCCATCGCAACCAAATGCATTTCCGTACAGTTTCCGTACGGAATCGAAGGGCAGCGCCAACTCGATTCTAAATAGCTGTTTTTGTTGATTTTTTTGGCGCGCCCGGCTGGGATCGAACCAGCAACCCCTGCCTTCGGAGGGCAGTACTCTATCCATTGAGCTACGGGCGCGTGAGACAGTGAAGCGACCCCAATATACAGGCCGCCCACGATTGGCAAGACGGCAAGGATACCCGGTTTCCCATGACGCGTCCACCTTGCCCGACGAATCCCCGCCGCACCGTGCTGCGTGCGGGTAAACACGCGCCATCGCGCCGCTCGCCGTGATGTAAACGTTCCGTCTATAATCGTCCGTGCTTCATTGGACTGCCATTTTGCCGTTGCACCGCGCTCACAATTCCTATTCACGGAGACGAGGCAAGCATGAGCGAAGCACCCCACGAATCTCCCGTCAAAACCCCCGGGCAGCTGATTGCCGTCATCATCGCGTCGTTCGCGATTCCGATCATCCTGATCGTCCTGTTCGCCAATTATGCGAACCATGCGTTCCGCGCCGGCGCCGGCACGGACGCGCTATCCGACGAGCAGGTCGCCGCGCGTATCGCCCCGCTCGCGCAGGTCGAAGTGAAGGACGCCAACGCGCCCCGCACGTACAAGACCGGCGAGGCAGTCTACAAGGCCGTCTGCGTGACCTGCCACGGCACGGGTGCCGCCGGCGCGCCGAAATTCGGCAACAAGGACGACTGGGCGCCGCGCATCTCGCAAGGCTTCGACACGCTGCTGAAGACGGCACTGGCCGGCAAGGGCGCGATGCCGCCGCGCGGCGGCACGAGCCCCGACGACGTCAGCGACTATGAAATCGCCCGCGCGATCGTCTACATGGCGAACAACGACGGCGCGAACTTCCCCGAACCGGCCGCACCGGCCGCCAACGCGGCGCAACCCGCCAGCGGCGCGGCAGGCGCATCGAGCCCGGCCGACGCCGCGAGCGCGCAGATCGCCGCCGCGCAGGCCGCGATCGCCGCGATCCCGAAGGCCGGCGAACAACCGGCGGCCGCCCCGGCCAGCGCCGATGCCGCAACCGCCGGCAAGGCGCTGTACTCGTCGACCTGCGTGGCCTGCCACGGAGCCGGCGTGCTCGGCGCGCCGAAGTTCGGCAGCAAGGAAGACTGGGCGCCGCGCCTGAAGGACTCGATGGACACGGTCTACAACTACGCGCTGCACGGCAAGGGCGCGATGCCGCCGAAGGGCGGGTCGAACGCATCCGACGCCGACGTGAAGGCCGCCGTCGACTACATGGTCAACTCGGCGAAGTAACACCGGCCGGCCAGAAAAAACCCCCGCGGCGCACGCGCACCGCGGGGGTTTGTTTTTTGCCTGGCCGGCTGACCGGCTGACTGTCAGATCGTCGAAACACCGCACGCCCGACAGCGCCGCCGCGTCACTTCTGCAGCAGCGCCTTCAGGCTGGCGAGCCGGTCCTTCGGCGACATCGGCGCCTCTTCCGGGGTAGGCGGCGGCGCATCGTCGAGCCCCATCTCCGGAATGAAGCGCGACGGCTCGCACACGACCGTCTCGCGCGCCCGCTTGCGCTTCTTGCACCAGTTCAGGTGCAGGCTGCGCTGCGCACGCGTGATCGCGACGTACATCAGCCGGCGCTCCTCCTCGATCCGCTCGTTGTCGATCGGGCCGTCGTCCTCGCTGCCGCCGCGGTGCGGCATGATGCCTTCCTCGACACCGACCAGGAACACGTGCGGATACTCGAGCCCCTTCGACGCATGGACGGTCGACAGCCGCACGGCGTCCGGATCCTCGTCCTTGCCCTCGAGCATCGACATCAGCGCGACGGTCTGGATCAGGCCGAGCAGGTTCTTGCCGGTATCGGCGAGCCCGTCGGCGTTGTGGAAGCCTTCGGCCTCGCCGTCGACGGCTTCCGTCTCGGGCTTGGTGCCCTTGCGCTTCAGCCATTCGAGGAATTCGAGCACGTTCTGCCACTTCGACTGCGCCTGGCGCTCGTCGAACGCGTCGTACAGGTACGCCTCGTAGTGGATCGCCTCCATCATGTCGTCGAGCACGACGGTCGCGGGCTCCTTGTCCGCGCGCTCGGTCAGGCGCTGGATGAAGTCGCAGAACATCCGCAGCGGCTCGACCTGGCGCGCCGACAGCCGCGCCTCGATGCCGCCCATGTACACCGCTTCGAACAGCGACACCTTCGCCTGGCCCGCGAACGAGCCGAGCGCCTCGAGGGTCGTGTTGCCGATCCCGCGGCGCGGCGTCGTGACCGCGCGGATGAACGCGGGATCGTCGTCGGCGTTCGCGATCAGCCGCAGGTACGCACACAGGTCCTTGATCTCGGCCTTGTCGAAGAACGACTGGCCGCCCGACAGCACGTACGGAATGCGTTCGCGCCGCAGCACCTGCTCGAAGATGCGCGCCTGGAAGTTGCCGCGATACAGGATCGCGTAATCGCGAAACTGCGCGCGCCGCTCGAACTTGTGCGCGGACAGCCGGAACACGACCGATTCGGCTTCATGCTCCTCGTCGTTGCACGCCGTGACAGTGATCGAATCGCCCATCCCGTGCTCGGACCACAGCTTCTTCTCGAACAATTTCGGGTTGTTCGCGATCACGTTGTTCGCGGCGGTGAGGATGCGCACCGTCGACCGGTAGTTCTGCTCGAGCTTGACCAGGTGCAGCTTCGGAAAATCCTTGCCGAGCTGCGCGAGGTTCTCGAGCGTCGCACCGCGCCAGCCGTAGATCGCCTGGTCGTCGTCGCCGACCGCCGTGAACGCCGCGCGCGGGCCCGCGAGCAGCTTCAGCAGTTCGTACTGGCACGCGTTGGTGTCCTGGTACTCGTCGATCAGCAGGTAGCGCAGCTTGTTCTGCCAGCGGTCGCGCACCTGCTCGTTCTTCGCGAACAGCTCGGCCGGCAGGCGGATCAGGTCGTCGAAGTCGACCGCCTGGTACGCGTGCAGCGTCGCGACGTAGTTGCGGTAGACCAGCGCGGCCTGGTGCTCGTCCTCGTTGGCCGCGATCGCCATCGCCTCGTCGGGCATGATCAGGCCGTTCTTCCACAGCGAGATGATGCTCTGGATCTTGCGGATCAGCCCCTTGTCGGTCGTGCCGAGCTGCTCCTGGATCATCCCGAAGCAGTCGTCCGAATCCATGATCGAGAATTGCGGCTTCAGGCCGACGTGCTCGGCCTCCTGGCGCAGGATCTGCACGCCGAGCGAGTGGAACGTGCAGACGGTGAGCTGGTTGACGGGCACCTTGCGCCCTTCCTTGCCGGGCGTGGTGAGCGTCTTGCCCTCGAGCAGCTTCCCCACGCGCTCGCGCATTTCGGCGGCCGCCTTGTTCGTGAACGTGACGGCCGCGATGTGGCGCGGCTCGAAGCCTTTCGCTTCGATCAGGTGCGCGATCTTCTGCGTGATCACGCGGGTCTTGCCGCTGCCCGCGCCGGCGAGCACGAGACAGGGACCGTCGAGGTAGCGCACCGCTTCGTTCTGGGCGGGATTGAGGCCTGCGGACATGATGGCGGATGGTGTTGCGGTTGACGGCGGAACGCCGGGAGGATGCCGTGCGCGGCGGGCCGGCGAAGCAGGCGGACACGCGGGGCAGGACGCGCATGTTAACACGTCGGCGGCCCGCTTTTCGGGAGCGCCGCCGGACGGGGCCGCGCGGGCGGATCCCGCGGCCGCCCCTTGTCCGTCCGGCCAATCCGGCCCCGTTCGCGCAGCGATCGGCCACAATATCTCCACCCGGCGCCGCCCCGCGCCCAACCGCCTGAATCGCCTGAATCGTCACCGGATCGACATCATGGGATACCCGTTTGCCACCGCCGCCCTTGGCCCGCTGCTGTTCGCGCAGGGGCGCTACGTGCGCCGCGTCACGCCGCGCCTGCCCGAGGCGGCCGGCCCGCGCGACGGCGTGGCGGGCGACGGCCCGCCGTTGCGCGTGCTTGTGGTCGGCGATTCGGCCGCCGCGGGCGTCGGCGTCGCGACGCAGCGCGACGCGCTGTCCGGGCAACTGGCGAACGCGCTCGCGGCCACGCACCGCGTGCACTGGAAGCTGCTCGCGCGCACGGGCCTGACCACGCGGGAGCTCGTCGACTGGCTCGCCGCCGAACCGGCCGAGCCGTTCGACGTGGCCGTCACGTCGCTCGGCGTCAACGACGTGACGGGCGGCGTGCCGCCGGCCCGCTGGCAGGCGCAGCAGGCCGAGCTCGTCCGGCTGCTCGCCACGCGGTTCCGGGTCGGCCACGCGATCCTGTCGGCGGTGCCGCCGATGGAGCGCTTTCCGGCGCTGCCGCAGCCGCTCGCGTGGTATCTCGGGTTGCGCGCGAAACGGCTCAACACGGCGCTCGCCGGCTGGGCCGCCACGCAGCCGCACTGCACGTTCCTGCGCGTCGAGCTGCCGCTCGAGCGCCATCTGATGGCCGCCGACGGCTTCCACCCCGGTGCCGCCGCCTGCACGGTGTGGGCCACGCAAGTCGCCGCCGCCGTGCTGCGCCGGGCGGCCGCATGACGTGCCACGACGCCCCGGCACCGGCCTTTCACCGCGCGGGCCGGCAGGCAAAGCCCGCACGGACCGCACACGCGCCCGCGCAAAATGCCGGCCTTGCTTGCGCAAGCGCCGCATCGCACGGCGCGTTTCGCCCGAACGCCCCGGTACGAGCGGCGGCGCCATGCCAAAATAGCCGGTCGTCTTCGCGCCGTCTCGGCGCACCATCCTTTAGTTTCCTTCGCAGCCAGGGATTGCCATGTCGTCATTGCTCAGGATTGGTTTGATGGGTTTCGGTTTCGCCGGCGCGACGTTCCATGCGCCGGTCATCGCCACGAGCGGCCGCACTGAAGTCGCCGCGATCGCGACGGGGCAGCCCGATCGCGCGCAGGCCGCGTATCCGGGCGCGCGCGTCGTCCCCGATCTCGACACGCTGCTCGGCCTCGACGACATCGAATGCGTGGTGATCGCCACGCCGAACGACACGCACTTCACGCTCGCGCGCCAGGTACTCGAAGCCGGCCGCCACGTGGTTGTCGACAAGCCCGTCACGCTCACCGCCGACGAGGCGCTTGCGCTCGCGCGGCTCGCGAACGCGCGCAGCCGGCTGTTCGCGCCGTTCCACAACCGCCGCTGGGACGGCGATTTCCTCACCGTGCGCCGCATCGTCGAATCGGGCGAGCTCGGCCGGCTCACGTATTTCGCGTCGCACTTCGACCGCTTCCGCCCGACGCCGCGCACGCGCTGGCGCGAGGAACCCGCCCGCGGCGGCGGCCTGCTGCTCGACCTCGGCCCGCACCTGATCGACCAGGCGCTCGCGCTGTTCGGCCTGCCCGAAACGGTGGGCGCGACCGTCAAGACCCGTCGCGACAACGGCACGGCGCCCGATTTCGTGCACCTGCAGCTCGGTTACCCGGACAAGGACGTGGCGCTGCATGCGAGCGCGCTGTCGGCGATCGAACCCGCGCGCTTCACGCTGCACGGCACACGCGGCAGCTACCAGAAGTTCGGGCTCGACACGCAGGAAGACCAGCTCAAGGCCGGCCTCACCGCGGACGACGTCGAATTCGGCGGCGGCAATCCGCCGGGCCTGCTGCGCGTGCTCGACGGCGAGGTCGAGGTCGAACGCCCGGTGCCGACACTCGACGGCCAGTACGCGGAGTTCTACCGCGCGCTCGCCGCGTCGATCCGCGACGGCGCGCCGTTCCCCGTCACCACGCAGGATGCCGTCGACGTGATGACGATCATCGAGCTCGCCGCGCAGAGCGAGCACGACGGCCGCCGGCTACCGTTCGTGCGCCGCACGATCTGACACCGCGCGCCGGCCGGTCGCGGCCGGCCGGCACGCGCGCGGCCGGCCCGGCGGATTCGATTACAGGAACATTCGGTTACAAATGCCGGGGGAACGAAAGTCAGCGTCCGACCGGTCTGACGCGTTTCTCGAAAAAGTCGATCCGACACCAATCCGTCTGGAGAATGTTGATGCAACGGTTGATTCGCGCAGCAGCGTGCTGCGTCCTGGTTTCCTCGCTTGCGGCCTGTATCGTGCAGCCGCAGCAGCCGGTTCGCCCGGCCCCTCCGCCGCGCCCGAATCCGCAGGTCGTCGCGAACGAGCGGATGCAGCAGATCCAGGGCCGGATCGAGAACCTGCACCGCCGCGTCGATGCGCGCGTGAACGGCGGCTACTACCCGCCGCCGTACGGCGCGCAGCTTCACCACCGCCTCGACGTGATCCGCCAGGAAGCGAACGACATGTCCGCGCAGCACAGCGGCGGCCTGTCCGGCGACGAGCAGCGCGTGCTGAACCAGGAACTCGACACGGCCGCGCGCGCGATCGGCGAGTAACGCACCGGCGCCCGCCGGCGCGGAGAAAGCGGCGGCACCGCTTGCCGCCGCTTGTCGCGAAGCGACATTCTTTTGCTCAAATTGACAAGGCCCACCTGCTCGCGTACAGTCGCCCGCACGCGTCGGGAGAGCGTGTGACCGTGCTGTTTCAGCCGGTTGCGCCGCCGAAGGGGCACACCCGCAAACTCTCAGGCAAAAGGACCGACCGCGTCGGGGAACCTCGTCCGTGCATCGCGCGGGCCACACACTCCCCGCACTCTGGAGAGCGGCAGTAGCCCGCAGCGCATAGGCTGCGCGGGCAGGCTGCCCACCGAAGGGGCGCGCGTTCGCCAGGCCTGGCCGGCAGCGCAATCTCTCAGGTATCGAGGACAGAGGGGCATGTACCGGATCGCTCGCAGGCCGTCGGCCGCGGTGGTCGGCACATGGCCGTTCTGATCCGCGCGCAAGCGCCTTGCCTGAGGCCTCGATGACTGCACTGAATCACACCCCGCTCAACGCCGCGCACCGCGCGCTCAATGCCCGCATGGTCGACTTCGGCGGCTGGGACATGCCCGTCAACTACGGCTCGCAGATCGAAGAACATGAAGCCGTGCGCACCGACGCCGGCATGTTCGACGTGTCGCACATGTGCGTCGTCGATTTCACCGGCAGCCGCGTGCGCGCGTTCTTCGAGCACGCGATCGCGAACAACGTCGGCAAGCTCAAGACGCCCGGCAAGGCACTCTACTCGTGCCTGCTCAATCCGCAGGGCGGCGTCATCGACGACCTGATCGTCTACTACTTCACCGAAGAATTCTTCCGCGTCGTCGTCAACGCCGGCACGGCCGAGAAAGACATCGCGTGGTTCAACCAGCTGAACGAGCAAGGCGGCTACGGTGTCACGATCGCGCCGCGCCGCGATTTCGCGATCATCGCCGTACAGGGCCCGAACGCCCGCGAAAAGGCCTGGGCGACCGTGCCCGCCGCGCGTGCCGCGACGAGCGAGCTGAAGCCGTTCAACGCCGCGCAGGTTGCCGGCACGCCGTTCGGCGATCTCACCGTCGCACGCACCGGCTATACCGGCGAAGACGGCTTCGAAGTGATCGTCCCGGCCGTGCACGTCGAAGCGCTTTGGAACGCGCTGCAGCAGAACGGCGTGCGCCCGTGCGGGCTCGGCGCGCGCGACACGCTGCGCCTCGAGGCCGGCATGAACCTGTACGGCCAGGACATGGACGACACCGTCTCCCCGCTCGACGCGGGCCTCGCGTGGACGGTCGACCTCGGCGCGCCGCGCGACTTCGTCGGCCGCGCCGCCCTTGAAGCAAACGGCACCCGCGCCGCGTTCGTCGGCCTGATCCTGCAGAAGGAAAACGGCAAGGCGGGCGGCGTGCTGCGCGCGCACCAGAAGGTCGTCACGCCGCACGGCGAAGGTGAGATCACGAGCGGCACGTTCTCGCCGTCGATGCAGGAATCGATCGCGTTCGCGCGCGTGCCGGCGGCCGTCCAGATCGGCGACCTGGTCCAGGTGCAAATTCGAGACAAGAATCTTCCCGCGCGCGTGGTAAAACTGCCGTTCGTGCGCAACGGCAAGGTCCTCGCTGCGTAACGGCCGGGCGGCCCGCCTCCCGGAAAGCCGGGAGATGGCGCCCGGCGCAACACCACACCCGGCGCGCCCCGGCGGGCGCGCCAGCAAAACGAACAAACCCTTTTATCAGGAGCATCCGATGAGCAACGTCCCGGCCGATCTGAAGTACACCGACGAACACGAGTGGATCCGCACTGAAGCCGACGGCACGCTGACGGTCGGCATCACCGATCACGCGCAGAACACGCTCGGCGACATCGTTTTCCTCGAACTGCCGGCCGTCGGCAAGCAGGTGAAGGCGGGCGACGCGATCGGCGTCGTCGAATCGGTGAAAGCCGCGTCGGACATCTATTCGCCGGTGTCGGGCGAGGTGGTCGCGATCAACGCGGACGCCGTCGACACGCCGGAAGAGGTGAACAGCGACGCGTACGACACGTGGCTGTTCAAGATCAAGCTCGCCGCCGGCGCATCGACCGACGGCCTGCTCGACGCCGCCGCCTACAGCAAGCTGATCGACTAATTCCCTTACCCGAACCGCGCGACGCCGGCCGCCGGCCGGCCCGCGCGGGACCAGAGTCACGCCATGAAGCTCGAACACCCGGACCGCCTGATGAACCGCACGCCCCTCTCGCTCGCCGCGCTCGAAACGCACGACGCGTTCGCCGAACGCCACATCGGCCCCGACGCCGCCAGCCAGCAGGCCATGCTCGACACGCTCGGCTTCGCGTCGCGCGCCGCCCTGATCGACGCCGTGATCCCGGCCTCGATCCGCCGCGCCGAAACGCTGCCGCTCGGCCCGTTCGCGCAGCCGAAGAGCGAGGCCGAAGCCCTCGCCGCGCTGCGGGTTCTCGCGGACAAGAACCAGGTGTTCCGCTCGTATATCGGTCAGGGTTACCACGACACGCACACGCCGGCCGTGATCCTGCGCAACGTGCTCGAAAACCCGGCGTGGTACACGGCCTACACGCCGTACCAGCCCGAAATTTCCCAGGGCCGCCTCGAGGCGCTCCTGAACTTCCAGCAGATGGTCGCCGACCTGACGGGCCTCGCGATCTCGAACGCGTCGCTGCTCGATGAAGCCACCGCCGCCGCCGAAGCGATGACGCTGCTGCAGCGCACCGGCAAGCCGGCATCGAACGTGTTCTACGTCGCCGACGACGTGCTGCCGCAAACGCTCGAAGTGATCCGCACGCGCGCGCTGCCGGTCGGCATCGAGGTCAAGACCGGCCCGGCCGCCGACGCGGCGCAAGCGAATGCATTCGGCGTGCTGCTGCAATACCCGGGCGTGAACGGCGACGTGCGCGACTACCGCGCGCTCACCGAAGCGATCCACGCGGCCGGCGGCCACGTGGTCGTCGCGGCCGACCTGCTCGCGCTGACCGTGCTGACGCCGCCCGGCGACTGGGGCGCGGACGTCGCGATCGGCAACACGCAGCGCTTCGGCGTGCCGATGGGCTTCGGCGGTCCGCACGCCGCGTATCTGGCGGTGCGTGACGAATTCAAGCGCCAGATGCCGGGCCGCCTCGTCGGCGTGACGGTCGACGCGCAGGGCAAACCCGCGCTGCGCCTCGCGCTGCAGACGCGCGAACAGCACATCCGCCGCGAGAAGGCGACGTCGAACGTGTGTACCGCGCAGGCGCTGCTCGCGATCATGGCCAGCATGTACGCGGTCTACCACGGCCCGCACGGCCTGAAGACGATCGCGCTGCGCGTGAACCGCATCGCGGCCCTCTTCGCCGCCGGCGTGAAGCAGCTCGGCTTCGCGACCGTCAACGACACGTTCTTCGACACGCTGACGATCGATACCGGCGCGCGCACCGCGCAGGTCCATGAACTCGCGAAGGCCAGGCGCATCAACCTGCGCCGCGTGAGCGACACGCAAGTCGGCGTATCGGTCGACGAAACGACGACGCGCGACGACCTCGCCGATCTCCTCGACGTGTTCGCGCAGGCCGCGGGCGGCACCGCCCCGGCCGTCGATGCCCTCGATGCGGGCCTTGCCGGCGTCGCCGCGCTGCCGGCCGGCCTCGAGCGCACGAGCGCGTACCTGACGCACCCCGTGTTCAACCGCCACCATTCCGAAACCGAAATGCTGCGCTACCTGCGCAGCCTGTCGGACAAGGATCTCGCGCTCGACCGCTCGATGATCCCGCTCGGCTCGTGCACGATGAAGCTGAACGCGACGTCGGAAATGCTGCCGGTCACGTGGCCCGAATTCGGCGGCATCCACCCGTTCGCGCCGGCCGAGCAGACCGTCGGCTACCGCGAGATGATCGACCAGCTCGAGCAGATGCTCGTCGCGGCCACCGGCTACGCGGCCGTGTCGCTGCAGCCGAACGCCGGCTCGCAGGGCGAGTACGCGGGCCTGCTGATCATCCACGCTTACCACGCATCGCGCGGCGAAGCGCACCGCGACGTGTGCCTGATCCCGGCATCCGCGCACGGCACGAACCCGGCCTCCGCGCACATGGCCGGCATGAAGGTCGTGGTCGTCGCCTGCGACGCGCAGGGCAACGTCGACATCGCCGATCTCAAGGCCAAGGCCGACGAGCACGAGAAGAACCTCGCGGCGATCATGATCACGTATCCGTCGACGCACGGCGTGTTCGAGCAGAACGTCCGCGAGATCTGCGAGATCGTGCATGCGCACGGCGGCCAGGTGTACGTCGACGGCGCGAACATGAACGCGATGGTCGGCCTGACCGCGCCGGGCCAGTTCGGCGGCGACGTGTCGCACCTGAACCTGCACAAGACCTTCTGCATCCCGCACGGCGGCGGCGGCCCGGGCGTCGGCCCGGTCGCGGTCGGTGCGCACCTCGCGAAGTTCCTGCCGAACCAGCGTTCGACCGGCTACTCGCGCGACGAAAACGGCATCGGCGCGGTGTCGGCCGCGCCGTACGGCTCGGCGTCGATCCTGCCGATCTCGTGGATGTACATCGCGATGATGGGCGCGAAGAACCTGACCGCCGCGACGGAAACCGCGATCCTCAACGCGAACTACATCGCGAAGCGCCTCGCGCCGCACTACCCGGTGCTGTATTCGGGCCCGGGCGGGCTGGTGGCGCACGAGTGCATTCTCGACCTGCGCCCGATCAAGGAATCGAGCGGCATCACCGTCGACGACGTCGCGAAGCGCCTGATGGATTACGGCTTCCACGCGCCGACGATGAGCTTCCCGGTGCCGGGCACGCTGATGGTCGAGCCGACCGAATCGGAATCGCAGGAGGAACTCGACCGCTTCATCGCCGCGATGATCGCGATCCGCGAGGAAATCCGTGCGGTCGAGGAAGGCCGCGCCGACCGCGAGGACAACCCGCTGCGTCACGCCCCGCACACGGCGGCCGTCGTCACCGCGAACGAATGGCCGCACGCGTACTCGCGCGAGCAGGCCGCGTACCCGGTCGCGTCGCTCGGCACGAACAAGTACTGGCCGCCGGTCGGCCGCGCGGACAACGTCTACGGCGACCGCAACCTGTTCTGCTCGTGCGTGCCGATGTCGGAATACGCATAACGCACACGAGGCCAGGAGCCGTCCGATGGTGCCCGCACCGCACGCAACCCGGGGTTGCGTGCGGTTTTTTTGTTCGCCGCTCGAACCCGTGCACGTTCGTGCGCCAATCCAGCTAACATCACACGCGATCCAGCCAATGAAGGAGTTCCGCATGGTGCGTCCGATGTTTCCGGGCCATGGTGCACTGCAAGGGCGGCCGCGCGCGCGCCGTGTCGTGCCGATGTTCGTCGCGTCGCTGTCGTTGGCCGCTGCCGGCCTCGGCGCGTGCGGCAGCGCGCGCGCGGCGATGAATTTCTGCGCGGCGCCGGCCCTGCAGGCGAGCGAGACGACGCAGGCCGAGCCGGGCGTCCAGGCGCTGATCCGCAGCGTCGACGCACGCATCGGCGAGCAGCCGAAGGCGATGGCGCGCGTGCACACCGAGGGCACGCTGCCGCACGAAGGCATCTACGACCAGAGCGCCGCCGCGCTGAAGGATCTCGACCTGATGCGCGATGCCGCGCTCGCGTGGCGCGTGACGAACGCGCCGCGCTACCTGCAGCTCGTCGACCGCTTCCTGTCCGCGTGGGTCGGCACCTACCAGCCGAGCTTCAACCCGATCGACGAGACGCGTTTCGACAGCCTGATCGTCGCGTACGACATGACGGCAAGCGCGCTGCCGGTGAAGACCCGCAACGCGACCGCTGCGTTCATCGCGAAGCTCGGCGCCGGTTATGTCGCGCAGATCGACGCGCAGAAGCGCCCGCTCACCGGCACCTGGCGCAACAACTGGCAGAGCCACCGGATCAAGCTGATCGCGCTGTCCGCGTTCACGCTCGGCGACCGCAGGATGATGAACGCCGCGCAGCGGCTGTTCGTCGAGCATCTGGCCGACAACATCGGCCCGGACGGCAAGACGTGGGACTTCGAGGAGCGCGATGCGCTGCACTACGCGGTCTACGACCTGCAGCCGCTGGTGACCGCCGCGCTCGCCGCGCGCCGCTTCAACCGCAACTGGCTGCGCGAGCGCGGCACGAACGGTGCGACGCTCGCGGCCGCGCTCGACTGGCTCGTGCCTTACGCGCTCGGCGAGAAAACGCACGAGGAATTCGTGAATTCGCCGGTGCCGTTCGACGCGAAGCGCCGCGAAGCCGGCCTGCCGGGCTACACGGGGCAGTGGGACCCGAAAAACGCCACCGAACTCTTTCATCTGGCCGCGCGGCTCGACGGGCGTTATGCCCGCGTCGCGCAGCAACTTTCCCCAACGCCGCCCGCATGGCTCGCCGCGTGCCTGCCATTGCAGGCGCGCTAGCACTACTCTTAAAGCAAGGCAGGAATCGAAATGGCAGTCAGCGTCTTTGACCTCTTCAAGATCGGTATCGGTCCATCCAGTTCGCATACGGTCGGGCCGATGCGCGCGGCGCTGATGTTCGTCCAGGGCCTCGAGCGCGACGGGATGCTCGACGCGACCGCCCACGTGAAGGTCGAGCTGTACGGCTCGCTCGGCGCCACCGGCAAGGGCCACGGCACCGACCGCGGCGTGATGCTCGGCCTGCTCGGCGACGCGCCCGACACCGTCGATCCCGACACGATCGACGCACGGCTGGAAGACGTCCGCAAGTCGAAGAAGCTCGCGCTGCTCGGCACGCACCCGGTGCCGTTCGTGCTGAAGGAGAACATCGCGTTCTACCGCCAGGCGCTGCCCGAGCATCCGAACGGGATGAAGCTGCGCGCGAGCGACGCGAACGGCGCGGTGCTGGTCGAGCGCACCTACCTGTCGGTCGGCGGCGGCTTCGTCGTGACGGCCGGCGCGCCGAACACAAAGGTGCTGAGCGCGGCCGAGCAGATGACGCACCCGTTCCGCACCGGCGCCGAGCTGCTCGCGCTGACCGAGTCGACCGGCAAGTCGATCGCGCAGCTGATGTGGGAAAACGAGCGCGCGTGGCACACCGAGGAAGAGACGCGCGATGGCCTGCTGAAGATCTGGGCGGTGATGCAGTCGTGCGTGTCGCGCGGCTGCGGAATCGGCAACCCGGATGCCGACGGCAACCTGCCCGGCCCGTTCCAGGTCAAGCGCCGCGCGCCGCAGCTGTACCGCACGCTGACGGGCAGCCCGGAGCGCGCGCTGCAGGATCCGCTGTCGATGATCGACTGGATCAACCTGTACGCGATCGCGGTCAACGAGGAAAACGCGGCCGGCGGGCGCGTCGTCACCGCGCCGACCAACGGCGCGGCCGGCATCATCCCCGCCGTGCTGCACTACTACACGCGCTTCACGCCGGGCGCGAACGAGCAGGGCGTGATCGACTTCCTGCTCACCGCCGCCGCGATCGGCATTCTTTACAAGCTGAATGCGTCGATCTCCGGCGCGGAAGTTGGCTGCCAGGGTGAAGTGGGCGTCGCGTGCTCGATGGCGGCGGGCGCGCTCGCGGCCGTGCTCGGCGGCACGCCGCAACAGGTCGAGAACGCGGCCGAGATCGGGATGGAGCACAACCTCGGCCTCACCTGCGACCCGGTCGGCGGGATGGTGCAGATTCCCTGCATCGAGCGCAACGCGATGGCGTCGGTGAAGGCGGTCAACGCGGCGCGCATGGCGTTGCGCGGCGACGGCTCGCACTACGTGTCGCTCGACTCGGTGATCAAGACGATGCGCGAGACCGGTGCCGACATGAAGACGAAGTACAAGGAAACGTCGCGCGGCGGGCTCGCGGTGAATATCGTCGAGTGCTGATGCGGCAACGGCGGTCATGCGGGGCGAATCGATACCCTGCATGACCGCCGGACATGGCGAGCGTTGCGTCACGCCCGCCGGGCACGCTAGTCGCTCAGCCAGTTCTCCAGCCGCACGCCCGGGTAGCTCGCGAAATCCCGCTCGTTGTTGGTCACGAGCACGACGTCGAGCGACACCGCATGCGCCGCGATCAGTTTGTCGAGATGATCCTTCTTCCGGTCGCGGGCCGCGTCGCGGACAGGGCCGTACGCTTGCGCGGCCGGCGCGTCGAACGGCGCAACCGGGATATCCTCGATCAGCGCGGCCAGATTGCTGCGCTCCCGGGCCGGACTTGCACACGCGGTCACGCCGTACTCGAGCTCGGCATAGGTAATCGCCGACATCACGACGTCCCCCGTGTAGCACTGTGCAAATCGTCTCGCGACCTGTTCCGGCTGATTCTTCATCAGGTAGATGCACATGTTGGTGTCGAGCATGTAGCGCGCCATCACAAGCCCTCGCGGTCGGCCTGCTCGTGGTCGCCACGCCCTTCGGCCATGAAATCCGGCCCGAATTTCGCGAACTTCTCGAGCACGCCGGTCAACGGCCGCCGCATGGGCCGAATACGGATTTCGTCGCCGATCCGTTCGATTTCGAGCTCGATATCGCTGCGCTCGTAGGCAAGGTCCGCCGGAATCCGTACGGCCTGCGAGTTGCCGTTCCGGAACACCCTCGTGGTATGCATGTCGATCTCCCATGCGTGTGTACGATGGATGTACTTTAGGGTGTTTCCGAGGCAATGTAAATCCATGTGTGTACACAACTCCGAAGTGATCATGCGGGCGGCTTGCGATATGCCGGAGATATCCACTGCCGGCGGCCGGTCAATTGCGGCGAAAAGACACGTGGTTCGGCGCAATTCGCCACCCGCCTGACCGTGGCGGCGGATCGTCCTGTCCGGCTCGATGCTGGCAGCCTCCACTGTCCAGCGTCCGGCAATCACGCACCAGTCGTCCTTTCGGCCAGCCGAACCCGGCGAGCATGCAAGACGCGCCGCCCGACCCGCTCCGGGTTCCGACACTTTTCACCGGCCGGCGTACCGGCGCCCCGCCGACAGGCGTAAGCTGTACGTCCCGCTACCCAGGGAGACGGCAGCCCATGTCGCATTCCAAGGATCTCGAGCAGCCCGCCACCACCGGCGCGCGACTGCTCGTCGATGCGTTGCTCGCCAATCACGTCGAACGCGTGTTCTGCGTGCCCGGCGAGAGTTTCCTCGCCGTACTCGATGCGCTGGCGGACGACACCGCACGCATCCAGACGGTCGTCTGCCGCCACGAGGCGGCCGCCGCGAACATGGCCGAGGCGGTCGGCAAGCTGACCGGCCGCCCCGGCATCGCGTTCGTCACGCGCGGGCCCGGCGCGACCCATGCGTCGATCGGCGTGCACACCGCATTCCAGGATTCGACGCCGATGATCCTGTTCGTCGGCCAGTGCGCGCGCGAGCACCTCGACCGCGAAGCCTTCCAGGAAATCGACTACCGGCGGATGTTCGGCCAGATGGCGAAATGGGTCGCGCAGATCGACGATCCGCGCCGCATTCCCGAGTACCTGAGCCACGCGTTCCACGTCGCGACCGCCGGCCGACCCGGCCCGGTCGTGCTCGCGCTGCCGGAGGACGTGCTGTCCGAAGCCTGCGCGCCGCAGCCCGTCGTGCCGGCCGCGAAACGCGTCGCGGCCGCGCCGTCGGCCGCACAGCTCGACGAGCTGCGCGAGCGGCTCGCGCGCGCCGAACGTCCGTTCGCGATCGTCGGCGGCAGCGGCTGGACGCCCGACGCGTGCGCGAACCTTCGCACCTTCGTCGAGCGCTGGCAGTTGCCGGTGGCCTGCGCGTTCCGCTACCAGGACACGATCGACAACGCGCACCCGAACTATGCGGGCGACGTCGGGCTCGGGGTCAACCCCGCGCTCGCGAAGCGCATCCGCGACGCCGACCTGCTGCTCGTGATCGGGCCGCGCCTCGGCGAAGCGACGACCGGCGGCTACACGCTGCTCGACATCCCGAAGACACGCCAGACGCTGGTTCACGTGCACCAGGGCGCGGACGAGCTCGGCCGCGTGTATGCGGCCGACCTGCCGATCGTGTCCGGGATGCCCGAGATCGCCGCGCCGCTCGCCGCGCTCGAGCCGCCCGAGCATCCCGCGTGGGCCGGCAGCGCCGCCGACGCGCATCGCGCGTATCGCGAATGGCATGCGCCGCTGCCGATGCCCGGCGACGTCCAGCTCGGCGACGTGATGGTGCAGTTGCGCGAGCGCCTGCCGCACGACGCGATCCTCACCAACGGCGCCGGCAATTATGCGATCTGGCTGCATCGCCACTTCGCGTACCGGCACTTCCGCTCGCAGCTCGCGCCGACGAGCGGCGCGATGGGCTACGGGCTGCCGGCCGCGCTCGCCGCGAAGTCGTTGTACCCGTCGCGCGCCGTCGTCGCGCTCGCGGGAGACGGCTGCTTCATGATGGCCGGCAACGAGCTCGCGACCGCGATGCAGTACGGGCTGAACATCGTGGCAATCGTCGTCAACAACGGCCATTTCGGCACGATCCGCATGCATCAGGAGCGCAACTACCCGGGCCGCGTGCACGGCACGGGGCTCACGAATCCCGATTTCGCCGCGTATGCGCGCGCATTCGGCGCGCATGGCGAGACCGTCGAGCGCACCGCCGATTTCGCGCCCGCGCTCGAACGCGCGCTGACCTGCGGGCTGCCTGCGCTGATCGAGATCCGCATCCCGCAGGACGCCAGCACGCCGGCCGCGACCCTCGAACAGATCCGCGAACAGGGCCGCCGCGCGCGCGGCGGATGACGGTGAGCACGCACGCCGCGCCCCCTGCCGCCGCGCTGTCGCACGACGACGCGCTGGCGCTCCCCGGCACGCTGCTCGCACCGGACGGCACGCTCGTCGCGCCTTACGACCTCGAGCACGGCGACGCGCGTGCCGCCGGCCACGTGGCGGCCGCGCCCGCGCGCGGCCTGCTGCACGCGGCGCACCGGCCGTTTCGGCTCGACTATGGCCGCGCACGGCAGGTGCATGTGATCAACGGGATGGGGGTCACGCTCGGCGATTCGGTGATCGGGCTCACCGCCCTCGCCGCGCTGCGCGCAGCGCATCCGGGCCTGGGCTTCACGCTGTACCGGCCCGCCCGCGCGCCGCGCTACGTCGATGCGCTGTACGCGCTCGCGGCCGACATCGTCGCGCCGTCGCGCGCGCTGCCGTACCCCGCCGACGCGCTGCCGGCGGACGCGCCGTGCATCGACGTCGGCAATCACCTGTACTGGCCCGCGTTCGCGCGGTTGCCGATGATCGATTTCTTCCTCGACGCGCTCGGCGTGGAACCTGCCTCGGTGCCGGCATCGGCCAGGCGCAACCGCTGGCTCGCGCGGCTGCCGTTGCCCGCGTTGCCTGCGCAATGGCAGCGCCCGTACGTGCTGTTCTGTCCGAACGCGAGCACCGCGTTGCGCAGCGTGCCGCCTGCCCTCCGGGCAACGTTCGTCGAACAGCTGGCCCGGCGCTACGGCTTGCCGGTGGCGGGGTTCGGGCCGGTCGCGCATCCCGCGTATGTCGACGTGAGCGCCGATGCGGCAGGCGATACGGCCCGGTTCATCGCATGGGTCAAGGGCGCCAGCCTGCTGTTCGCGCCCGACACGGCCGCGCTGCACCTTGCCGACGGTTTCGACGTGCCGACGCTCGCGTGCTTTACAACGATCGAGCCGGCGCTGCGCGTACGCGACTATCCGCATTGCGTGCCGGTCGCGCTCGACGTGCCGGCCGAATTGCACGGGCTGCATCGCAGCGAGCGGCCGGCCGATCTCGCGGCGGTCGAGGCCGCTTACCGGGCGATCGACTGGGACGCGCTGGCCTGGCCCGCGCCGCGCAAAGCCGCGGCGACCGCTGATCAGGAAAACCGGACATGAGCATCCGCTGCGTGGCCGAAAGCGCGATAGCGTGCCCGCACCGCCTGAGCCTGAGCCTGAGCCTGAGCCTGAGCCTGAGCCTGAGCCTGAGCCTGAGCCTGAGCCTGAGCCTGAGCCTGAGCCTGAGCCTGAGCCTGAGCCTGAGTCCGAGTCCGAGCGTGAGCCCGAGCCAGGCTCACCCCGACTACCGCCCCGCGCTCACCCCGCCACCATCACCGCGCGATCGCGCAGCGTCTCCGACGGCCGCTTGCCGAACAGTCGCCGGTAATCGGTCGCGAACTGGCTGAGATGCCAGAAGCCCCACGCCTCCGCAACGTCCTGCACCGAACCGGCCGCGCGGCCGCACAGGTCGCGCCGCGCGCCGTTCAGCCGCAGCGTGCGCAGGTAGGTGGCGGGCGCCATGCCGAGCACGTCCTGGAAGCAGTACTGCAGCGTGCGCCGGCTCACGTGCAACTGCTCGCACAGTTCGGGCACGCCGACCGGGCGCGTGCGGTGCGCGAGCACGTAGTCGCGTGCCTGTTCGACGATCCAGCGGCGCATCGACGGCGCGCGGCCGGCGTCGTCGTCGGCCGGTTGCGCGCACACGTCGAACAGCGCGGCCAGCACCTCGGCCTGCAGGTCGTCGCGCTGCGCATCGGCCAGCGGGCCGGCCATCGCCACCGCCCCGTCGAGCCGGCGGCCGAGCAGCGCGCACAGGCGCGCGAGCCGCGCATCGCCGACCTGCATCACGCGCTGCGTGAACAGCCGCTCGTCGAGCGCACGGTGCTCGACCTCCTCCGCATAACGGCGCAGCACGTCGCCGCGCACGACGATGCCGTAGATCGAGAACTGCGCGGGCGTCACCAGTTCGAATTCGACGTTGCCGGGCCGGAACGCGAGCGCGCCGGGCCCGATGCGGCACGCATCGACGCGCGCGGTGCCGTCGCTCTCGAGCGGGATGCCGAACCAGTACGCATCGCCGCGCACCTCGCACGCCTGGCGCAGCAGGTGGCTCGTCGATTCCCGAAACAGTTTCATCGTGTCGAGCGGCAGCTCGGTCAGCGTGCCGACGAAACGGCCGGCCGCGAGCTGGTCGTAGGTCTGCCGCCAGCCGATCAGGTTGCGCGCCTGCTCGTCGGCGTCATGCGCGACGCTGACGACCGCCTGCCCGGCCAGCGCGTCGTCGCCCTGCGCGTTGCGCCGCGTGTCTTCGGCCGTCGGTTCTTCGCTACACGCCACGTGTTGGTCCATCGTGTCCTCCCTCACCTGCCCGGAACCGCGTCTGTCACGCAAGTCCCGTGCCGAACCGCGCGGTTCGGCGAACGGCCCGTCATTCCACGTTGTCCGGCCGTTGCGCGCCATCCGGGCGCACCCGAAGGCGGCGTGCCGCGCACGCCGCCGGTGCGATCCGCGCGACGACCGCGCATCTCGACCGCCGCCGGCCGCCGAATCCCGGCTACCCGGCCGGCTTCAGCCGCACGACCCGCGTGCCGCAATTGCCATACGCCTGCGCGACCGCCAGCTCGACGATCGCGCTTCCGGCCGGCCAGGGCGCCGCGTCCGCTTCGGGCAAATCGGCGCGCAGCGTCGCGCGACCGTTGATCCGGTAGCGGATGCCGCGCACGAAGTCGACGAACAGCAACCCGACGCCGCAGCCGTCGCATGCCGCCGCATCGATCCGGCCACCGTCGCCGGGGGCGGCAGGCAACGCGAACCGCAGCGTCTTCGTGTCGATCACGCGGACGACCGGCAGCAGATCGCCGTTCGCGTCGCGCATGCCCGGCACGATGTCGCAGGTCACGGATGTGCGCGAGCCGCCCGCAGTGGCGATGAACATGAACGGCTGAGATTCGACGAACTGCCGCACGCCGATGCTCACGCGTGTCGTCACCACGTCGCTCATCCGCTCGGCTTCGTCGGCCACGCCGAAGCGGTGCTGCGCGTCGAGTTCGCCCGCATGGAACACGGGGTGACGCGGAAAGGATCGGGGCAGTTCAGCCATGCTGGTTTTCGTTACACGCATCGGCGCGCCGTGCCGCAGCGACGACACGACGGCCGGTATCGTTTCCGGCGCCGGCCGCGACGATGCTCGGCCGACACCGGGGGTCGGATGTCGAAGTCGAAAATGGCGAAGTGCCGGGTGACCGGATGGGACGACGGCCACCCGCCGATAGCCGATAGCCGCCGCATCGCACCCGCGTGCGCAACGCCCGACGGACGGGCAAACGTCACCCGACCATCGAACGTTGAACGCAGCCCGCGCGCCACGCGCCCCGCCAACGAACCCCGGCGATCGTCCCGGCCGGCGCTGCCCTGCCGGCCGGCCGATCCCGGCGCTCCGCCACTGCGTCGACGCCCCGGTCAGAAGAACCCGAGCGCCTCGGCCTGGTAGCTGACCAGCAGGCACTTCGTCTGCTGATAGTTCGACAGCGCCATCTTGTGCGTCTCGCGGCCGATCCCCGACTGCTTGTAGCCGCCGAACGCCGCGTGCGCGGGGTACAGGTGGTAGCAGTTGGTCCACACGCGGCCGGCCTCGACCTCGCGGCCCATCCGGTACGCCCGCGTGCCGTTGCGCGTCCACACACCCGCGCCGAGCCCGTAGAACGTGTCGTTCGCGAGTTCGATCGCTTCCTGCTCGTCCTTGAACGTCATCACCGACGCGACCGGCCCGAAGATCTCTTCCTGGAACACGCGCATCTTGTTGTTGCCGAGCAGCATCGTCGGCTTCACGTAGTAGCCCGTGTCGAGGCCGGCAGCCGGCGCCGTGCGTTCGCCGCCCGTCAGGCATTGCGCGCCTTCGCCGCGGCCGATGTCGATGTACGACAGGATCTTGTCGAGCTGCTGCTGCGACGCCTGCGCGCCGATCATCGTCTGCAGGTCGAGCGGGTGGCCGGCCTTGATGCGCTCGACGCGCGCGATCGCCTTCTCGATGAACTTCTCGTAGATCGATTCCTGGATCAGGATCCGCGACGGGCACGTGCACACCTCGCCCTGGTTCAGCGCGAACATCGCGAGCCCTTCGAGCGCCTTGTCGAGGAACGCGTCGTCCTGGTCGAGCACGTCGGCGAAGAAGATGTTCGGGCTCTTGCCGCCCAGTTCGACCGTCGACGGGATCAGGCTGTCGGCCGCCGCGCGCAGGATGTGCTTGCCGACCGGCGTCGAGCCCGTGAACGCGATCTTCGCGATCCGCTTGCTGGTCGCGAGCGCTTCGCCCGCTTCCTTGCCGAAGCCGTTCACGATGTTGATCGTGCCGGCCGGGAACAGGTCGCCGATCAGTTCCATCAGCACGAGCACGGACGCGGGCGTCTGCTCGGCCGGCTTAATCACGACGCAGCAGCCGGCCGCGAGCGCCGGCGCGAGCTTCCATGCGGCCATCAGCAGCGGGAAGTTCCACGGGATGATCTGGCCGACGACACCGAGCGGCTCGTGGAAGTGGTACGCGACGGTGTTGTCGTCGATCTCGGAGATGCCGCCTTCCTGCGCGCGGATACAGCCCGCGAAGTAGCGGAAGTGGTCGATCGCGAGCGGCAGGTCGGCCGCCATCGTCTCGCGCAGCGGCTTGCCGTTGTCGATCGTCTCGGCCACGGCCAGCAGCTTCAGGTTCTTTTCCATCCGGTCGGCGGCGGCGAGCAGCAGGTTCGCGCGCTCGGCCACGGACGTCTTGCCCCACTTGCGGCGCGCGGCATGCGCGGCGTCGAGCGCCAGCTCGATGTCGTCGGCGCCCGAGCGCGGAATGCGGCAGAACGGCTGGCCGTTGATCGGCGACACGTTCTCGAAATACTCGCCTTTCACCGGCGGAACCCACTTGCCGCCGATGTAGTTGTCGTATTGCTGACGGTACGGGTATTCGACGTCGAGGCCCAGTTGCTTCAGGTCAAACGGGTTCATACATGTCTCCTGTTCATCGTGCTTGTGTGCGTACAGCGCCGGTTGGATCGCGCTGCATCCGTTTACGCAACATGCGTGCCAAACGGGACGGAAGCACGGCGACCACGGCCGGCCCGCGTGCGCACCGTGCCGTGTTCACCCATGCAGCACGGCGGGTGTACCCATTCTGAACAGCGCGATTGCGCAGCAGCCGGGCCGGTGTGCGAAATTTCCACAGTGCGCGGGCGCGCGTGCAGGCGCACGCCGGCCGCGACGCGTGGCATGTCGCTTGCGTGCGCATCGCGCATTCCCACGCAACGGCGAGTGCGCCGACCGACACCATGGACGACCGCGGCCCCCTGACCGACGACGCCATCGCGTTCATCCGCGAGCAGGCGTTCCTGATCGTCGCGACCGCCGACGAAGGCGGCAACAGCGACTGCTCGTACCGCGGCCGCCAGCCGCGCGCCGACGGCTCGTTCGAGCCGCTCGTCGACATCCCCGACCGCCGCACGCTCGTGCTGCCCGACTTCGCGGGCAACAACCTGTTCAACACGATCGGCAACCTGCTCGTGAATCCGGCCGTCGCGCTGCTGTTCGTCGATTTCGTGCGGCAGACGACCTGGCTCGTGCAGGGCCGCGCGACGATCGACGAGGATGCGCCAGGCCGCGCTCACCTGTGGCCGGACGCGCGGCGCTATGTGGTGGTTGACGTGGAACGGGCGCAGGCGCGCGCCGATGCGGCGCTGCCGCCGCTGGTGCTGGCGTGATTCACGCGATGCGCTGAACGAATCGTCGACTCGCGACGCAAACGACGATGAAACGACGCGGCGCTCCGGCTGTCGTGGCCGAAACGCCCGTGCATGGCGATACGCCGCTCAACGCCCGTGCGTTTCCGTGCAGGCCGCATCGATCCGGCTGCGCACCGGCGCGTCGGCATGGGCGTGCCCTTCGGTGCCGTCGCCCGCTTCGACAGCCACCCGCCGCCCGCCGAGAAACACGAACACCACCACCGCACACAGCACGGTGACGACCGCCAGCCCGATCAGCAACCGGTCGAATGCATGCGCGTAACTCGCGAGCAGCACCGCATGGCCGACACCCGGCAACGCAGCCGCCGCGCCCGCGAGATCGCCGGTCGCGAGCCGCGCGGCCGCACGCAGCGTCGCGTCGGGCGTGCCGGCTGCGCCCGCCGCCTGTCGCAGCCCCGTCTGCGCGAGTGCGGCCAGTACCGCGCCGACGATCGCGAGCGCGATCCCTTCGCCGGCCACGCGCGTCGTGCTGAAGATGCCCGTCGCCATCCCCGCGCGCTCCTTCGGCACGACGCTCACCGACAGCCCGTCCATCAGCCCCCACGGCATGCCGGCCCCGACGCCGATCGCGAGCATCGGCGCGATCGCCGCCGGCCCCGCGCCGCCGCGCAGCGCGACGTCCAGCCACACGAGCCCGGCCGCCGCGATCAGCAGCCCGAGCCCCGAGATCACGCCGGCCGTCAGCCAGCGCGTGAGCGTCGCCGCGACCAGCGGCACGACCAGCATCGGCGCGGAAATCGCGAGCATCAGCCAGCCGGCGTCGATCTCGCTGAAGCCGTCGATACCGATGAAGCGCAGCGGCAGCACGACGAGCAGCACGATGTAGCAGCAGCAGGTCGACACCGGCAGCACCTGCACGCCGACGAAACGCGCGATCCGGAACAGCGACAGGTCGAGCATCGGCCGCGCGACCCGCGTCTCGATCGCGACGAACGCGCAGGCGCCGAGCGCCGCGCCGGCCAGCAGCGCGATCACGAGCGCGTTCGACCATCCGCGTGCGGGGGCTTCGATCACGCCGAACGTGAACAGCGTCAGCGCGGCTGTGAACGCGGCCGTACCGGGCCAGTCGAGCCCTGTCGCGTGCGGGTCGCGCGACTCGTGCATGCGCGGCAGCCCGAAGCCGAGCGACAGCCCGCCGGCCACCGCGCTCGTCACGAAGATCGTGCGCCAGCCGCCGTGCCCGATCAGCGCGCCGGCCAGCACGGGCCCGAACGCGAGCCCGATGCCGAAGGTCGTGCCGAGCAGGCTGAATGCGCGCGTGCGCGCCGCGCCGTCGAACTCCTGCGCGAGCGCGGCCGTGCCGCCCGCGAGCGCCGCGGCCGCCGCGAGCCCCTGCGCGGCGCGCAGCAGGTCGACCGCGAGCATCGACGGCGCGAACGCGAGCGCGACCGACATCAGCGTGAAGCCGCCGACGCCGATCGCGAACAGGCGCTTGCGGCCGAACTGGTCGGCCAGCGCGCCCGCCGCCATCAGGCAGCTGCCGAACGCGAGCATGAACGCGTTGGTGATCCAGTTCATCGCGACCGTGCCGCCGTGCAGGTCGCGGCCGATCGCGGGCGTCGCGACCGCGCCGCCCGAAAACGACAACGGCAGCGCGACGGCGGCCATGCAGACGGCGGCCAGCACCCACGCGCGCCGGCGTGCCGACTGCGTCGATGCGGCTGAAAAAGGCTGATCCATCATCGCTCCTCAAAAGGCCGGCGCGGATGCGCCGTCAGAGCGACAGACGATAAATCCGATTCAATCGAAGAAAAACCACGCGAAGTTCCGCATATACCGGACTAGAATTCCGCAATTCACTTCACAGCGCGCGTCGTCGTGCGTGCTTCGATTCGATGGAAAACCTGTCCGGCATCGTCGCGTTCGTCCGCACCGCCGAAGCGCTGAGCTTCGTCGCGGCCGGCCGCGCGCTCGGCATCTCGGCGTCGGCGGTCGGCAAGACGATCGCGAAACTCGAACAGTCGCTGGGCGTGCGCCTGTTCAACCGCACGACCCGCCGCGTCACCCTCACCGAAGAGGGGCGGCATTTCTACGAACGTTGCCAGCGGATCCTCGAGGATTTCCGCGACGCGGAAGCGACCGTGACCGCGTCGGCGCAGCGCCCGCGCGGCAGGCTGCGCGTGAGCCTGCCGGTGATCGGCTACCGGTTCCTGCTGCCGGTGCTGCCCGAGTTCCGGCAGCGCTACCCGGACGTCGAGCTCGATCTCGATTTCAACGACCGGATGGTGGATGTCGTCGAAGGCGGCTTCGATGCGGCGATCCGCAGCGGCCCGCTGTCCGATTCGAGCCTGATGTCACGGCGGCTCGGCCCGTTTGCGTTCGTGCTGTGCGCGACGCCCGCGTATCTCGCGCGGGCCGGCACGCCGCGCACGCCGCGCGATCTCGAAGCGCACGAATGCGTGCGCTACTGCTTCCCGACCACCGGCAAGCTGCAGGACTGGGCGCTCGCGGCCGCCGACGGCACGCCGGCGAAGCTGCGCACCGCACTGACCTGCAACAACATGGAAGCCCTGCGCGGCACCGTGCTCGCGGGGCTCGGCATCGGCTACATGCCCGACTTCCTCGCGCGCGACGCGCTCGAACACGGCACGCTCGTCACCGTGCTCGACGACTACCGGATCGCGCCGGGGCAGTTCTCGATCGTGTGGCCGTCGAGCCGGCAGTTGTCGCCGAAACTGCGCGTGTTCGTCGATTTTCTGTGCGAGCGGCTGTTCAGGTAGCCGGGTAGCAGGCGCCTCGACAGCCGCCCCTCATGCCGCTCATGCCGCTCGAACGGCACGCACACCGCGATGCGGGAGCGGCCCGCGTGCGACCGTTTTCAGTCCGCCCCGATCCGCTCCGCTTCCGCCTGCGGCAACAGCGCATCGCTGTCGTCCTTCAGCCCGACGCCCGTCAGCTGGAGCCTGCGCGCGTGCGTCATCAGGTAATGCAGCTTGTGCGCGGCCGCCGCGTACGGCAGCCCTTCGGGCCGCACGTTCGAGATGCAGTTGCGCAGCGCGTCGTGGCAGCCGACCTTCGGCGCCCACGTCAGGTACACGCCGAGGCTGTCCGGCGAGCTGAGCCCCGGCCGTTCGCCGATCAGCATCGCCACGACCTTCGCGCGTAGCAGCTCGCCGATCTCGTCGCCGAGGGCGACGCGCGCCTGCGTCGCGACCACCACCGGGCCGATCCGCCAGCCGTCCGCGTCGAGCCGCGGCCGCACCGCCTGCAGCAGCGGCAGCGCCTGCTTCGCGGCCGCGAACGCCGAGAGCCCGTCGCCGACCACGAACACGACATCGGGCGCGTCGTCGAGCGCCGCGCCGTAACCGGCGAGCAGCCCGCGGCTGTCGTCCGACAGCTTGCGGCCGAGATCGGGCCGGCGCAGATAATGGTCGCGGTCCGGCGCGGCGCTCTGCACGCCGAGCGTCGGCAGCAGGCCGGCCGCCTCGATCTCGCGCCGCAGCGCGTCCGAGTCGAGCGGCTGGTGCACCGCGTCGCGCGCCTGCGCGTGCGACAGGTTGAAGGCCAGCAGCGGCGCGGTCGGCAGGCTGTTGCCCGCACGGCCGAGCGCGATTCGCGCGTTCGTGAACGACTTCAGCTGGCCCCACGGATTCTTTTCGACGGCGTCGCTCATGCCGAAATCCCCATCCAGTCGTTCGCGCCCGCGAGCAGCGGCACGCGTGAGCTCGCGGCGCGCAATGCACCGTGCGCGTCGGCGATCTCCATCGTCTCCAGCCACTCCTCGAATTCCGGCGCGCGGCGCAGGCCGAGCACCTCGCGCACGTAGAGCTGGTCGTGGAACGACGTGCTCTGGTAGTTCAGCATCACGTCGTCCGCGCCCGGAATCCCCATGATGAAGTTGATGCCGGCCGCGCCCAGCAGCGTCAGCAGCGTGTCCATGTCGTCCTGGTCGGCTTCCGCGTGGTTCGTGTAGCAGATGTCGCAGCCCATCGGCACGCCGAGCAGCTTCCCGCAGAAGTGATCCTCGAGCCCCGCGCGGATGATCTGCTTGCCGTCGTACAGGTATTCGGGCCCGATGAAGCCGACCACCGTGTTCACGAGGAACGGCTCGAACTTGCGCGCCACCGCATACGCGCGCACCTCGCAGGTCTGCTGGTCGACGCCGAAATGCGCGTTCGCCGACAACGCGCTGCCCTGGCCCGTCTCGAAGTACATGAGATTGTTGCCGACGGTGCCGCGCTTGAGCGACAGCGCGGCCTCGCGCGCCTCGCCGAGCAGCGCGAGCGAGATGCCGAAGCTCGCGTTCGCCTTCTCGGTGCCCGCGATCGACTGGAACACCAGATCGACCGGCGCGCCCTTCTCGACCGCCGCGATCGTGTTGGTCACGTGCGTGAGCACGCACGACTGCGTCGGCACGCCGTAGCGCTCGCGGAACGCGTCGATCATCGCGAGCAGCTTCACGATCGCCGCGAGGCTGTCGGTGGCCGGGTTGATGCCGATCATCGCGTCGCCGCAGCCATACATCAGCCCGTCGAGCATCGACGCGGCGATCCCCTTCACGTCGTCGGTCGGGTGGTTCGGCTGCAGCCGCACCGACATCCGGCCCGGCAGCCCGACCGTGTTGCGAAAGTGCGTGACGACGCGGCGCTTTCTCGCCGCGGCGATCAGGTCCTGGTTGCGCATCAGCTTCGACACGGCGGCGACCATCTCGGGCGTGAGGCCCGGCGCGATCCGTTCGAGCGCCGCGCCGTCGGCGGCGGGCGACAGCAGCCAGTTGCGGAAATCGCCGACGGTGAGATGCGAGATTTCCGCGAACGCCGCCGCATCGTGATCGTCGACGATCAGGCGCGTGACCTCGTCGTCTTCATACGGGATCACCGCCTCGTTCAGGAACGCCTTCAGCGGCACACCCGCGAGCGCGATCTTCGCGGCCACGCGCTCCTCCTCGCTCGCCGCCGCGACACCGGCGAGCTGGTCGCCGGAACGCAGCGGGCTCGCCTTCGCGAGCAGCGTCTTCAGGTCCGCGAAACGGTACGTGCGCGGGCCGATCGTCTCCGTATAGGACATCGTGCGAGTCTCCTTGCCTTGCCAAAAGCCGACGGCGCGCCCGTTCGACGGGGCGCGCCGGATGCCGTCAGGAACGGCCGTTCACCTTCACCTGCTCACTCCTCCACCAGCGCGTCGCCCGGCGCGCTCTCGCGCTGCGAACGCGTCGCGAGGAAGTACGCGTAGCCGACCGCGAGGAAGCCGACGAACACCTGCGCGACCAGCCCGTTGAAATACACCATCGTAGCGAGGCAGACGAGCGCCGCCAGGATCGCGAAGGCCGGGAAGATCGGGTACAGCGGCGCGCGGAACGGCCGCGCCATGTTCGGCTGCGTGTGGCGCAGCTTGAACAGCGACGCCATGCTCACGATATACATCACGATCGCGCCGAATACCGACATCGTCACGATATTCGCGGTCAGCGTCTGCCCGCCGAACTGGATCAGCTCGTCGCTGTAGATCGCCGCGATGCCGACCACGCCGCCCGCGAGAATCGCGCGGTGCGGGGTCTTGAAGCGCGGATGTACCTTGCCGAGCCACTCCGGCAGGTAACCTTCGCGGGCCAGCGCGAAGATCTGGCGCGAATAACCGAGGATGATCCCGTGGAACGACGCGACGAGGCCGAACAGCCCGAGCCACACGAGCATGTGCATCCAGCCGCTGTTCGCGCCGACGATGTACTTCATCGCCTGCGGCAGCGGGTCGTTGATGTTCGCGAGCTTGGTCCAGTCGCCCGCGCCGCCGGCGAACACCATCACGCCGATTGCGAGTGCCACGAGGGTCAGGATCCCCGCGACGTACGCGATCGGAATCGAGCGCTTCGGGTTCTTCGCCTCTTCGGCGGCCATCGCGACGCCTTCGATCGCGAGGAAGAACCAGATCGCGAACGGGATCGCCGCGAACATCCCGTGGAACGCGCCCATGCTGAAATGATCGGCGCCCGACCAGCCGCCCTTCATGAAGTTGCTCCACGCGAAGCCCGGCGACACGACGCCCATGAACACCAGCAGCTCGAAGATCGCGAGCAGCGTGACGACGAGCTCGAAGGTCGCCGCGATCTGCACGCCGACGATGTTCAGCGCCATGAACACGAGATACGCGCCCATCGCCGCATGCTTGGGCTCGAGGCCCGGAAACTGCACGTGCAGGTACGCACCGATCGCGAGCGCGATCGCGGGCGGCGCGAACACGAATTCGACGAGCGTCGCCGCGCCGGCGAGATAACCGCCGGTCGGGCCGAACGCGCGGCGCGCATACGCGAACGGGCCGCCCGCGTGCGGGATCGACGTCGTCAGCTCGGTGAAACTGAAAATGAAGGTCGTGTACATCGCCGCGACGAACAGCGCGGTGACGACGAAACCCAGCGTGCCGGCGCTCGCCCAGCCGTAACTCCAGCCGAAGTATTCGCCGGAGATCACGAGGCCGACCGCGATGCCCCACAGTTGCCAGGTCCCGAGCGTCTGCTGCAGCGCGGGCTGGCCGGACGACTTGGCGCCGGCGGCGGGCCGGCCATTCGACTCTGCTTTCATCGGACTCTCTCCTCAAATGCGCCGGGCCTGGCGGCCTGCGCGACTGAGAATCGATGCTAGAGAGTCATTAAACGACGTGTTATCGAAATTCGGCAAAGATCGCGGCTGACATTTCGCTGACGGAAACGCCTGTTCCGGGCTTGTGTGGCCTCCCGCTGCGCGAAAGGCACCGATGCCGGGCCCGCCCCGCTGCGACCGCCGCCGCCGGCCGCACGCAGCGGCCGGACGGACGATCGACGCGAAAGACTTATTGCCCGCCGCCGCGCTGGTTGAACCAGCGGTCGAGCAGCTTGCCGGCCGCTTCGCGGCCGCCGAGGCCGAACGACAGCGCCACCGCCACCGCGATCGCACCCAGCACGAGGCCGAACGCGAGCTGCACGATCTCGTTCGCGATGCCCATCGCGCGCAGCCCCATCGCGAACACGAGGCCGAGGATCGCGAATTGCGCGATGCGCGCGAACAGCACGCTGTGCTCGCGGTCGGCCTGCTCGATGACGCGGCGCGCGAGGCTGGCGAGCCACACGCCGATCACGAGGATCACGCCGCCCATCAGCACGTGGCCGCCGAATTCGATGAACAACGTGACGACGTCGCGCACCTGCGAGAAGCCGAGCCTGTTCGCCGCTTCGACCGACGCGAACAGCATCGCGAAGAACACGATCAGCCGCGCCACCAGCACCGACGGCTGCAGCATCCCCGAGAACACGCGTTCGACGCCGAGCACGGCCGGGAGCCCGTCGGCGCCCGCGGCTTCCAGCAGCTTCTGCGCGAGCGACGCGACGAAGCGCGCGAAGTAGAACGTCACCAGCACGATCACGATCGCCGCGACGATGTCCGGCACCGCGCCGAGGAACTGGTTCAGCATGTTGGTGGCCGGCACCGAGATCGCGTCGATCTTCAGCGCGTCGAGCGCGGAGATCAGCGTCGGCACGAACACGAACACGTAGACGACCGTGCCGATCAGGCTCGACACGCGCACGGGCGTCGGGCTGTCGAGACGCTGCGTGAGGCGGTCGGCACCGGCGGCGACGAGCAGGTTCGTCACGAGGCCGCGCAGCACGCGCGCGACGATCCAGCCGACGATGCCGATCACCGCGGCCGCGAACAGGTTCGGCACGATCGCGAGCAGCTTGTCGACCATCCCCTGCACGGGCGTCAGCAGCCCCGACAGCGCGAACGACGCGAGGATCGCCGGCAGGAACATCAGGATCACGAGCCAGAACAGCACGTCGCCGAGATAACCGCTCATCGGCTGCAAGCCGGCGCCTTCGGACAATTTGTCGTCGATCTTGCTCGCCTTCAGCGCGCGGTTCGCGAGGCTGCGCAGCAGCGACGCGATGAGCCACGCGATCAGCGTCAGCGCCGCGCCGCCGATCAGGTTCGGCAGGTAGTTGACGATGTGGGTGACGAGCAGCGAGAACGGGTTGGAGACCGCATACAGGTTGAGCACGTTGAAGATGCCCACCGCGGTGACCAGCAGCACGAGCCAGAACAGGCCGCCGGCGATGATGCGCTCGACGCATGCGCCCTGGCCGGTGCTTTCGCTGATCCGCTGGTCGACCTTCAGCGCGCCGAGCAGACGCATCGCGCCGGCCCGCACCGCGACGGCGATCAGCCAGCCGATCACCAGGATGCCGATCGCGCCGGCAATCTTCGGCAGATACCCCCCTAGCGTGGTCTGCAGCGACGTGATGAAGCTGGAAGCATCCATTTCTTCTTCTCCCGAAAACGTGGTGTTGCGATTGGACATCGACGAACTACCTGCGTACTTCGAAAAGCGTGCTGCCCCGACGGAGCAACTTACCCGAGAAAAATGACGCGATCACCCGATTTCACCGTCTTTAACTTTAGTCATAGATCGCAGAGGGGCAAGACCCCATTTCGTCAAAATGAAAAAGGGCCTGACGGGTCGGCGCGCCTGCGTATTTCCGCAAGATTTATCAATTCGCACCGTGCTACCGTGGCGTCGGTTCCTGCCCGGATACGCCGATGACCGTCGAAACGAAACCCGACCAGCCTGCCTGGGCCCGCTACGCGGCAAGCGTGGCGCGCGTCCACGAATACATCCGCGCGCACCTCGACGGCCCGCTCGACCTGAACCGGCTCGCCGAAGTCGCGTGCCTGTCGCCGTATCACTGGCAGCGCGTCTATCGCGCGCTGTACGGCGAATCGATCGTGCTGACGGTGCGGCGGATGCGGATCGTGCGCGCATCCGAGGATCTCGTGTGCACGGCGCGTCCGATCGACGAGATCGCGCGGCGCGCGGGCTACGGTTCGACGCACGCGTTCGCGCGGGCGTTTCGCGACGCATACGGTGTGCCGCCCGCGCAGCACCGGCGCACGGGCAGCCACCGGCCCATCTATCCACTACAGAGAGGAGAGGAAGACATGTTCAAGCATGAAGTCGAAATCCGGCGGCTGCCGGAACTGCGTGGCTACGCGGTGGCGCACACGGGCGCGTACATGAAGGTCGGCGACGCGTTCGGGCGGATCGGCGCCTGGGTCGGGCAGCACGGGCTGATCGGCCCGGGCGCGAAGATGATCGGCATTTTCTACGACGATCCGGACACGACGCCCGAAGCGCAGCTGCGCGCGAAGGCGTGTTTCATGCCGGCCGACGGCGCGCCGGACGTCGAGCCCGTGCCGCCGGTCGAACGCGCGACGGTCGCGGGCGGCGAATACGCGGTGCTGCTGCACACGGGGCCGTACGCGGACCTGAAGACGGCCTACCAGTGGCTCTACGGCGACTGGCTGCGTCATTCGGGCCGCGAAGCCGCCGACGCGCCGCCGTTCGAGCTGTACCTCAACACGCCGATGGATGCGGCGCCGGCCGACCTGCGTACCGAAATTCATCTGCCGCTACGCTGAGCAAAAGGTACGTCGTGGAGCCGTGTATCTGGACGGACCGCGACGATATTGCCGGCGCGAGCTGGCCCGGGACGATATCGGGCAGGCTGGTGCGCCGGCCGTCGAACGAAGCGCGCCGGCCGGTGCTTTTGCGCAGCCGGCACGAGCGCGCGGACCTCTTCAAGCCGCCTGCGTCCCGCAGCCGGGACAGAACCGCGCGTCGGCCGCCAGCGCCGCATGGCAGCGGCTGCAGGCCTTGCCGCGTTGCGCCGCGCCACACTGCGCGCAGAAGCGCGCATCGGCCCCATTGAGCGCGCCGCAGCCGGCGCACGCGAGCTGGCTCAGCGGCACGTTGCCGCCCTGGCCGCCTCGCCCGCCACTGGTGTCGGCCGGCGCCTGCCAGCCCCAGCCGTGGCGATCGCGGCCGCGCGCATCGTGGCCGCCGTGTGCGTCCCGGCGCTGCCCGCCGTGATGCCCGCCTCCGCCGCCGTGGCCGCCATTGCCGTGGCCGCTGCCGTGGCCGCTGCCGTGGCCACCGCCGTGGCCGCCCAGGATTCGCTTCAGAAAGCTCATCGCCCGCTCCTCAACGCGTGGCCTGCGTACCGCCGAACGCCCCGGAGGACGACAGCAGCCGCAAGCCGTTGGCCACGACGATCAGGCTGGCGCCCGCGTCGGCAAAGACCGCCATCCACATCGTGCCGAGCCCCGCGACCGTGAGGCCGAGGAACACGACCTTCACGCCGAGCGCGAAGCCGATGTTCTGCACCAGGACGCGATGCGTCGCGCGCGACAGCCGCACGAACGCGGGAATCTTGCGCAGGTCGTCGTCCATCAGCGCGACGTCGGCCGTCTCGATCGCCGTATCGGTGCCCATCGCCCCCATCGCGAAGCCGATGTCGGCACGTGCGAGCGCCGGTGCGTCGTTGATCCCGTCGCCGACCATCCCGACCGCGCCCGCGCCGCCGGCCGACAGCTCCTCGACCGCCGCGAGCTTGTCTTCCGGCAACTGGTTGCCGCGCGCGTCGTCGATGCCGGCCTGCTTCGCGATCGCCTGCGCGGTATGCGGGTTGTCGCCCGTCAGCATCGCGGTGCGGATGCCGAGCGCGTGCAGATCGGCGATCGCTTCACGGCTCGTGTCCTTGATCGTGTCGGCCACCGCGAAGATGCCGAGCACGCGCGCTTCGTCGACCAGCACCACGACGCTCTTGCCCTGCCGCTCGAGCGCATCGAGCTTCGCTTCGAGCGCCGTCGAGCAGCGCTCGAGCTCCTCGACGAGCCGGTGGTTGCCGAGCCAGTAGCGCGTGCCGTCGATCGTGCCGCGCACTCCGCGCCCGACGATCGCTTCGAAGTCCTGCACATCGGCGAAGGCCGTCGCGCCGGCGTCACGGGCCGCGGCGGCGATCGCCTGCGACACCGGGTGATCGGAGCGGGCCGCGAGGCTCGCACCGAGGTGCCGCACCCGCACCGCATCGGCATCGGTCGCATGCAGGTCGAAGTCGGTCTGCACCGGCTTGCCGTGCGTGATCGTGCCGGTCTTGTCGAGCGCGAGCCAGGCGAGCTTGCGCCCTTCTTCCAGATAGACGCCGCCCTTCACGAGAATCCCGCGTCGCGCCGCGGCCGCGAGCCCCGACACGATCGTCACCGGCGTCGAGATCACCAGCGCGCACGGGCAAGCGATCACGAGCAGCACCAGCGCACGGTAGATCCAGTCGTGCCACGCACCACCCATCACGAGCGGCGGCACCACCGCCACCAGCAGCGCGACCGCGAACACGATCGGCGTGTAGATACGCGCGAACTGGTCGACGAAGCGCTGCGTCGGCGCCTTCGCGCCCTGCGCCTCCTCGACCGCGTGGATGATCCGCGCGAGCGTCGAGTTGGCCGCCACCGCCGTCACGCGGTATTCGAACGAACCCGATTCGTTGATCGTGCCCGCGTACACGGCGTCGCCGGCCGCCTTTTCGACGGGCAGGCTCTCGCCGGTGATCGGCGCCTGGTTCACCGTCGAGCGGCCGGCGACGACCTCGCCGTCCAGCCCGATCCGCTCGCCCGGCTTCACGCGCACGACCGCGCCGAGCGCCACCTGCGCGGCCTCGATCGTGCGCCACGAGCCGTCGGCGTTCTGCACGGTCGCGGTGTCCGGCGCGAGCTGCATCAGGCCCTGGATCGCATTGCGCGCGCGGTCGAGCGACTTCGCCTCGATCAGCTCGGCAATCGTGAACAGCACCATCACCATCGCGGCTTCGGGCCACTGGCCGATCGCCATCGCCCCCGTCACCGCGATGCTCATCAGCGCGTTGATGTTCAGGTTGCCGTTGCGGATCGCGATCCAGCCCTTCTTGTACGTGGTGAGCCCGCACGCGAGTACCGCGGCGAGCGCGAGCGCCGCCGCGAGCCACACCGGCAGCCCGGCCCACGTCGCGCCCTCGGATGCGATCGCGGCGACGCCGGCCAGCGCCAGCGGCCACCACGGCTTCGCGGGCGGCGGCGCGGCGGGCGCGGCCGGTGCGTCGGCCGACGCGGCTTCCGGCGTCATGCCGAGCGAGCGGATCGCGCTTTCGATCGCCGGCTGCGCGCCGGGCACGTGCTCGACGCTCAGCATCCGCTGCATCAGGTTGAATTCGAGCGCCGAGACCTGCTGCATCCCGCCGAGCTTCTTGCGGATCAGCGTTTCCTCGGTCGGGCAGTCCATCTGCATGATCCGGAACGCGGAGCGCACGTGGCCCGACGCGGTCGCCTGCGCGACCGGCAGCGGCGCGAGCGTCAGCGCGGCAGGCGCGCAGCAGTCGCCGGCCGCGTGGTCGTGGTCGTGGTCGTGGTCGTGGTCGTGGTCGTGGTCGTGGTCGTGGTCGTGGTCGTGACCGGCATGGTCGTGCTTGCCGTGGTCGTGAGAGCACGCGTCGCCGTGTACATGGCCGTTGCCTTCCGCATGATCGTGGCCATGACCCGAATGGTCGTGCGCGCCGTGGTCATGCGTGCACGCCGCGCCGTGCCGATGCGCGTCGCCGTGATCGCCGTGATCATGGTCGTGGCCGTGCGCGCGCTCGCCGGCCGCAGGCACCGCGTCGACGACGGTCGCCGTCTGCGTGTCGCGCGAATCGGCGCAGCACGCATCGGCGCCGCCGGCATGACGGTGTCGTGGGTCGTGGGTACGCTGGGCATCGGTCATGACAACCTCCTCAATGGCTTTCAATGGCTTGACGGAGTAGAGTTAACACCCTGAAGCCACTACAAGGTCAACCCTTGCACGGGAGAAAGACAATGAAGATCGGCGAACTGGCCAAGGCGGCCCGCTGCACACCCGAGACGATCCGTTTCTACGAAAAAGAGGGGCTGATGCCGGATGCGGAGCGCACCGACTCGAACTACCGCAACTACACCGACGTGCATGTCGAACGGCTGCGCTTCATCCGCAACTGCCGCGCACTCGACATGGCCCACGACGAAATCCGCGCGCTGCTGCAGCTCACCGACACGCCGGCCGATCCCTGCGATTCGATCAATGCGCTGCTCGACGAACACATCGGCCACGTCGATGCGCGCCTCGCGGAACTCACGCATCTGCGCGACCAGCTCACCGAATTGCGCCGGCAATGCGTCGGCGAGCATTCGGTCGAGGATTGCGGCATCGTGCACGGTCTCGCGACGATGGAAACCGTCGCACCGGCCGCGAAACGCTCGCACCTCGGCTGAAACCCTTGTGAAATATGATAGTTTCGTCGAGAATAGTTATATTCTTACTAGATATGTGATAACTATTCATGTCCGCTAGTCGCCCGTCCCCGCTCGCGCTGGCCGTCCTCGCGACGCTCACCGAAACGCCGATGCATCCGTACGGGATGCTGCAGCAACTGAAGGCCCGCGGGTACGACGAAGTCGTCAACGTCCGGCAGCGCACGAGCCTCTACCAGACGATCGACCGGCTGCTGCGCGACGGGCTGATCGCCGTTCACGACACCGAGCGCGATGGCGCGTTTCCCGAGCGCACGCTGTATGCGCTGACCGAGGCCGGGCACACGGCCGGGCAGGCATGGCTGCATGCGCTGCTCGCGGAGCCCGCGCGCGAATTCCCGGCGTTCGGCGCCGGCCTCGCATTCCTGCCGCTGCTCGACGCCGAAGATGCCCGCCACCAGCTCGAGCTTCGGATCGCCCGGCTCGACGCCGAGCGCGAGCGCCTCGAAACGCTGCGCAACGCCGCGCAGGCCGACCAGGTGCCGCGCCTGTTCCTGCTGCAGAACGAACATGCGCTCGTGCTGCTCAATGCCGAGCTCGGATGGGCGCGCAGCGTCGTCGAACACCTGAAGATCGGCGCGCTGCGCTGGGTGGACGGCTGACGAATCACGCAGACGGGCGCCCGGCGGCGGCAGGCAATGCCGCCGTCAAAGCACCTTGCCGGGATTCAGGATGCCGCCCGGATCGAGCGCGGCCTTCAGGCGTCGCATCAGCCCGATTTCCGCGTCGCTGCGCGTGTGCGCGAGATAGGGCCGCTTGAGCACGCCGATCCCGTGCTCGGCCGACACCGAACCGCCCATGTCCCGCACCACCGCGTACACGCAGTGATCGAGCGCATCGGCGTCCGCATCGCTTATCCCGGCCAGCGACACGCCGATATGCACGTTGCCGTCGCCGACATGCCCGAAGAACAGGCACACGGCATCCGGCCATTGCATGCGCAGCGCCGCTTCGCAGCGTTCGGCGAACACGCCGAGTTCGCCGGTCGGCAAACTCACGTCGAAGTTGACCAGATGCGGCAGCGCGTCGATCGCGAGGCCTTCGCGCAGCGTCCATAAGTCCCGCGCCTGCCGCTCCGACGTCGCGAGCACCGCATCCTCCACGAGCCCGGCCTCGATCCCGGCCGCGAGGCCGGTTTCCAGCGCCTGGTGCGCATCGCCGCCCGGTGCGCTCGTCGCGCATTCGATCAGCACCGCGAAGCCGTCGTCGCCGACAAACGGCGCCGAGACGCCCGGCGTGCGGCGCGCAACGTAGTCGTAGAACGCCGGCCACATCGCCTCGAAACTGACGACCTCCGGCAGCGTGCGCACGCGATTCCACAGCGCGATGACCGCGTCGTAGTCGCGCACGCGGCAGAGCGCCGTGGCCGGCGCGGCGAGCAACGGATGCAGCCGCAGCACCGCACGCGTGACGACGCCGAGCGTCCCCTCACTGCCGATGAACAGCTGCTTCAGGTCGTAGCCCGCGTTGTTCTTCAGCATCCGGTTCATCGACGACACGACCGTGCCGTCCGCGAGCACGGCCTCGAGCCCGAGCACCTGCTCGCGCATCATCCCGTAGCGGATCGCGCGCGTGCCGCCCGCGTTGGTCGCGAGCATCCCACCGATCTGGCACGAGCCGCGTGCGCCGAGATCGACACCGAACGTGAAACCCGCCGCTTCCGCGGCTTCCTGCACCGTCTGCAGCGGCGTCCCGGCGCGCACGGTCATCGTGCCGGCCGCCGCGTCGAGCGCGTCGACGCCCGTGAAGCGTTCCATCGACAGCACGACCTCGCCGCCGAGCGCGACCGCGCCGCGCGCGAGCCCCGTCAGGCCCCCCTGCGGCACGACCGCCTGGCCGAGCCGCGCGCACAGCGCGAGCGTGCGCGACACGTCGTCGACACTGCGCGGACGCACCAGCGCGCGCGGCCGCGCGCCGGCCGGCTCGTTGTAGGCGGTGAAATGACGCGGATCGATGTCGGCCGCGCGCGTGACGAGCGCATCGCCCAGTTCGGCGACGAGCACGGCTTCGAGCGCGTCACCCGACAGCGGGGTGCCCGCCGGTTCGCCGCCCGCGGCGGTCGTGTTCCGGTTCTGCATCGCGCAGCCCCGCTTACTTCGCCGAAATGTCGATATCGCCGAAATACTTCAGGCCGAGCGACTTCACCGTGCCGTCCGCCTTCAGCTTGTCGATCGCCGCATCGAGTTTCGCCTTCAGCGCGCTGTCGCCCTTGCGCAGCCCGAAGGCGATGCCGCTGCCGAGGATCCGGTCGTCGTGCACGGGCTGGCCGACGAACGAAAAACCGTTGCCGTCCGGACGCGACAGGAAGCCGCGCTGGCCGGACGGTGCGAGCACGAGCGTCGCGTCGAGACGGCCCGCGACCAGATCCGCATACGCCTGGTTCTGGTCCTGGTACGCGACGACCGCGACGCCGGCCGGCTCCCAGTGCGCCTTCGCGAAGGTTTCCTGGATCGACGCCTGCAGCACGCCGACCCGCTTGCCCTTCAGCGATTCCGGCGTCGGCAGCAGGCCGCTGCCGGTGCGCGCGATCAGCTGGGTCGGCACGCGATAGATGATCGTCGTGAAGTCGATCGCCTGGCGCCGCTGCTCGGTCGCATTCATCGCCGAGTTGATCGCGTCGAACTTGCGGCCCTTCAGCGCGGGAATCAGGCCGTCGAACGACGTCTCGACCCATTTGCACGACAGTTTCGCCGTCTGGCAGACGGCGTTGCCGACGTCGATGTCGAAGCCCTGCAGGTCGCCGTTCGGCGCTTTCGATTCGAACGGCGGGTATTGCGCCTCGAGGCCGAAGCGCAGCGTCTGCGCATCGGCGAGCGCCGCGCCGGAACCGATGGCGCACGCGAGTGCGAACGCGAGTTTCAGGGTGGCCGTGTGCTTCATCGTGATCTCCTGTGTCTGGTCGATGCGACGTACCCGTCGCCGGATGCCCGTGGCCGGATGCCGTACGGGGGGTTACAGCGAACGCAGCCGCCGCGCGCCTTCGACCAGCGTCGCGTCGTCCTTCGAAAAGCTGAGCCGGATCACGCCGGCGTCGGTGCCGTCGGTGTAGAACGCCGACAGCGGAATCGTCGCGACGCGCGCGTCGCGGATCAGGCGCAGCACGAAATCGCTGTCGCTTTCGTCCGAGAAGTGCCGGAAACGCGCGAGCATGAAGAACGAGCCCTCGCTCGGCAGCAACTCGAAACGCGAATCGGCCAGCTCGCGCGCGAGCAGGTCGCGCTTGGCCTCGTAGAACGCCGACAGGCCGAGATAACTGTCCGGCCGCGCGAGGATCTCCGCGAACGCGATCTGCATCGGCGTATCGGCCGAGAACACCATGAACTGGTGCACCTTGCGGATCTCGTCCATCAGTTCGGCCGGCGCGAGGCAATGGCCGACCCGCCAGCCGGTCACGTGGAACGACTTGCCGAACGACGACACGATCACGCTGCGCTCGGCCAGCTCGCGGTGGCGCGCGACGCTCTGGTGCTGCGCGCCGTCGAACACGACGTGCTCGTAGACTTCGTCGGACAGCACGACGATGCCCGTGTCGCGCGTGAGCTGCGCGAGCCGCTCGAGATCGTCGGCCGAGAACACGGTCGCGGTCGGGTTGTGCGGCGTGTTGACGATGATCATCCGCGTGCGCGGCGTGATCGCGGCCGCCACTTCATCCCAGTTCACGCGGAAGTGCTCCGGCGACAGCTTGATCGCGACAGGCGTCGCGCCCTGCAGCCGCACGATCGGCGCATAGCTGTCGAACGACGGCTCGAAGTAGATCACCTCGTCGCCCGGATGCACGAGCGCGCTGATCGCCGCGTACAGCCCCTCGCTCGCACTCGCGATCACCGTGATCTCGGTGGCCGGGTCGTAGCGCGCGCCGTACAGCGCCTCGGTCTTTTCCGCGAGCCGCTCGCGCAGCGCCATCACGCCGGCCATCGGTGCGTACTGGTTGTGCCCGTCGCGCATCGCGCGCGCGACGCCTTCGACGAGCGCCGGATCGGGCGCGAAATTCGGCGCCCCCTGCGACAGGTTCAACGCATCGTGCCGGGCGGCCAGCTGGCCGATCACCGTGAAGATCGTCGTCCCGACGTCGGGCAGTTTCGAACGGGGCGCGGTGGCGCTTCGCATGACTCCTCCTTCTGATGTCCTTCGGGCGGCCCCGCGCGACGCGCGCGGCCTGCATCTGCCGCATGATTTAGCCCGAGCCAATATCGGCGGACAAACGAAAGTTCGTCATGGCGGCCATGCATTTTTCTCATGGCCCATGGAGAGAAGTACACGGCGGCAAGGCTCGCCTGCCCGGCCGACATGCGAATCAGGCATTTCCCTGAAGGGATGCTACCGGCCGGCCGCCGCCAGATAGGCGAGCAGCACGGCCCGCAGTTCATCGCGCAGCGCGGCGATGTCGAACGCGGGCCCGAGCGTCAGCAGCGCCTGCGAGAGCCCGCCGTAGCAGAGCGTGTGCGCCATCCGCGCGATCCCGTCGAGCCGCGCGGCCGGCGGCGGATCGGCCGCGTGCGAGAGCGCGTCGCGCCACAGCGCGACGTACGCGTCGTAATGCCGGCGGTAGGCGGCGAGCGGCGACACCTGCCGCTCCAGCGCGAAGAGCGCGCCCCACAGCGCCGCGTCGGCGCCGATCGCGTCGACCTGCAGGTCGACCAGCGCGGCGGCGAGTTCGGCCCGCGGCGCACCGCGCAGCCGCGCCACCGCGTCGCGCAGCCGGTCGGCCAGCGCCAGCACGTGTCGATGGATGCAGAGCGCCGCGAGGCTCTGCTTGTCGCCGAAATACTCGTAGAAGGTGCCGATGCTGACGCCCGCGACGGCCGCGATCTCGCGGATCGTCGCTTTCGCGTAGCCGCGTTCGAGCAAAAGCTGAACGAACGCCTGCTGCAGCGCGTCGGAACTCGCCTGCGCGCGCGACTGGCGCGGCCGGCGGCGCAACGCGGGCGCGGGTTGCGCCGCCGGCTGGCCGGGCGGCGCCGGAACCTGAACATGTCGCGGCGGCATATTTGCTACTCTGGAAATCAGCAGGGCATGCGTTTTACCGGGGGCCGGAACCGGCGCCGAAGCGTCATCCGTGCGGCATGACGCCGGCCGCCCGCGAAGCATGAGACCGGAGACAACCTCGATGACCGAATCGACTCACGCCGTCACGAACCAGTTCGACGAACTGGTCGACTATAACCTCTTCACGACGGACATCGCGCTGCGCGACGCGCTCACCCGCGCGGGCGCCGACTGGGCCGTGCCGCGGCTCGACGCATACGGCGCGTGGCTCGGCAGCGCCGACACCGCGCGGCTTGCCGACGAAGCGAACCGTCACACGCCGGAACTGAACACGTTCGACCGGCGCGGCCGGCGCATCGACCGCGTCGACTTTCACCCGGCGTGGCACGCGCTGCTCGGCCGGTACCGCCAGGAAGGCTTCGTGTCGCTCGCGTTCCGCGAGTCGCGCCGCGGCCGCTGGGCCGCGACCGCGGCCGGCTTCTACCTGCATGGCCAGATCGAGGCCGGCACGCTGTGCCCGGCGACGATGACGCAGGCCGCGATCCCCGTGCTGCAGAAGGAGCCCGCGCTGTGGGCGCTGCTGCGCGACAAGCTCTACAGCGACGACTACGATCCGCGCGACGTGCCGGTCGCCGACAAGCGCTCGATCTGGTTCGGCATGGGCATGACCGAGAAACAGGGCGGCTCCGACGTGCGCGCGAACACGACGCTCGCGACCGCCGTCGGCGCGGGCGGGCGCGGCGGCGAATACCGGCTGCGCGGCCACAAGTGGTTCTTCTCCGCGCCGATGTGCGACGCGCACCTCGTCGTCGCGCAGACCGAAGGCGGCGGTCCGTCGTGCTTCTACGTGCCGCGCTGGCGGCCGGACGGCACGAAGAACGCGGTCGAGATCCAGCGGCTGAAGGACAAGGTCGGCAACCGCAGCAACTCGAGCAGCGAGATCGAGCTGAACGACGCGTGGGGCATCATGCTCGGCGACGAAGGCCGCGGCATTCCGACCATCATCGAGATGGCCACCTACACGCGGCTGAACTGCGTGCTCGGCAGTGCGGCGATGCTGCGCCAGGGCGTCGTGCAGGCGATCGCGTACACGCGCCAGCGCCATGCATTCGGCCGCGCGCTCGCCGAACAGCCGCTGATGCGCACCGTGCTGGCCGATCTCGCGCTCGAAAGCGAAGCCGCGCTCGTGCTGGCGATGCGCCTGGCCGACGCGTTCGAGCGCGACGACTCGCCGCGCGAACGCGCCTGGAAGCGCATCGTCACGCCCGCCGCGAAATTCTGGGTGTGCAAGCGCGCGGTCGAGCTGACCGGGGAGGTGATGGAAGTGTTCGGCGGCAACGGCTATGTCGACGACGGCCCGATCGCGCGGCTGTTCCGCGAGGCGCCCGTCAACTCGATCTGGGAAGGCTCGGGCAACGTGATGTGCCTCGACGTGCTGCGCGCGGTGTCGCGTGAACCCGACGCGGCTGCCGCGCTGTTCACCGAACTCGCCGATCTCGGCGCGGGCGAACCGCGCATCCGCGCGGCGCTCGACGCGCTGCGCGCGATGCTCGACGCACCGGCCGACACGCTCGAGGCGTCGGGCCGCGTGTTCGCGCAGCGCCTCGCGCTCGTCGCGCAGGCGTGCCTGCTGCGCCGCGACGCGCCGGCGGCCGTCGCCGACGCGTTCGTCGCGACACGGCTTGCCGCGCCCGACTGGGGCCGCGTCGCGGGCGGCTTCGACCCGCACGCGATCGACGTCGCCGCGCTGCTGCAGCGCGCGTACCCGGCCTGACGCCCGTTCGTCCGGCCCGGTTCCCCCGTTCGCCCCCGCTCGCCTTCGTTCGCCCGCCCGGAGCCCCGATGAACCTCGTCGCCGCCCTCGACCGCGCCGCCCGCGCGACGCCCGACAAACCGTTCCTCGTCAGCGAATCCGCGACGATCACCTATGCCGCCGCGCGCGAGCGCTCGCACCGCGCGGCGGCCGTGCTGAGCGCGCTCGGCGTCGCGGCCGGCGACCGTGTCGCCGCGATGTGCTTCAACACGCCGGCCTTCGTCGACCTGATGTTCGGCGCGTGGCGGCTCGGCGCGACGTTCGTGCCGATCAACCACAAGCTGCAGGCGCCGGAAGTCGACTACGTGCTCGAACACAGCCGCAGCAAGGCGCTGCTGTTCGACGTGACGCTCGCGCCGGTGGTCGAGCGCATCGTGCATCCCGCGCGACGGCTCGTGACCGAAGGCGAGCTCGACGGCGTGCCGTGCTTCGACACGCTGTGCGCGACGATGGACGGCCTCGCGGGCATCGAGCCGGCCGACGGCGACATCGCGCAGATCCTCTATACGTCCGGCACGACCGGCCACCCGAAAGGCTGCGTGCACAGCCACCGCACCGTGACGCTCGCCGCGATGCAGGCGGCCCTCGCGACCGGCATCGGCCGCAACGAGCGCACGCTGATGGCGATGCCGATCTGGCATTCGTCGCCGCTCAACAACTGGTTCGGCGGCACGCTGTATGCGGGCGGCACCGTCGTGCTGCTGCGCGAATACCATCCGCTGCGGTTCCTGCAAACCGTCGAGCGCGAGCGCGTGACGCTGTATTTCGGCGCGCCGGTATCGTACCTGCTGCCGCTCGACACGATCGACGGTTTCGCGGCGTTCGACCTGTCGAGCGTGCGCGCATGGCTGTACGGCGGCGGCCCGATCGGCGCCGCGCAGGCCGAACGGCTCGCGCGCGCGTATCGCAGCGACGCGTTCTTCCAGGTGTACGGCATGACGGAAGCGGGCCCGGCCGGCACGACGCTGTATCCGGACGAGCAGATCGCGAAGGCCGGTTCGATCGGCCGCCACGGCGGCCCGGGCGTCGACCTGCGCGTCGTGCGGATGGACGGCATCGACGCGCAGCCGGGCGAGACCGGCGAGATCTGGCTGAAGACCGACAGCATGATGCTCGGCTATCTCGACGATGCGGCCGCGACCCGCGCCGCGTTCGCGCCGCACGGCTGGTATCGCACCGGCGACATCGCGCGAATCGATCAGGATGGCTACCTGTTCATCGTCGACCGGCTGAAGGACATGATCGTGACGGGCGGCGAGAACGTTTATTCGAAGGAAGTGGAGGACGTGCTCGGCGCGCATCCGGACATCGCCGAGGCGGCCGTCGTCGGTGTCCCGCATCCCGACTGGGGCGAGACGGTCGTCGCGCACGTCGTGCCGCGCGCGGGCACGGTGCCCGACGCGGACGCGCTGCGCGCGTTCTGCGGCGAGCGGCTCGCCGCGTACAAGATTCCGCGTGAGTTCACGTTCGTGCAGGCGCTGCCGCGCACGCCTACGGGCAAGCTGCAGAAGTTCCTGCTGCGTGTGCGTCGCGAATAGGCGCATATAGCCGCTTAAATTCGCTTGTAGCCGCTTGCCCTCCGCGGAAAAAAGAAAAAGCCACCCGGCCCGACGGCCAGGTGGCTTTTTCGCATGAGGCGCGGGACGACGCATTGCAACGCCGCCCGCGCGTCACATCAGGCTGCTTACTTGCCGCCGATGCTCTTCAGCGGCTTCCACTCGCCCTTCTCGACCTTGTACATCGTGATGCCGCCGTTCTTCAGGTCGCCCTTCGCGTCATACGCGACGTGCGTCGACGTCACGCCGGCCATGTCGGTCTTCGCGAGCACCGGCAGGTACTTCGCCGGATCGGTCGAATCGGCCTTCTTCATCGCGTTGAACAGCGCCATCGCGCCGTCGTACGCATACGGCGAGTAGGTCTGCACGTCTTCGCCGAAGCGCTTCTTGTACTTGTCGGCGTACGTCTTGCCGCCCGGCATTTCTTCGAGCGGCAGGCCTGCCAGCGAAGCGATCGTGCCGTCGGCCGCGTTGCCCGCGATCTTCAGGAACGTCGGCGTCTTCACCATTTCGCCGCTCATCAGCGGGGCGGTGATGCCGAGCGTCTTCATCTGCTTGACCATCGGTGCAGCCTGCGAATCCGCGCCGCCGTAGTAGACGAGATCCGGCTTCGCCGCCTTCAGCTTGGTCAGGATCGCCTTGAAGTCCACCGCCTTGTCGTTCGTGAATTCACGGTCGACGATCGTCGCACCGCCGGCCTTCGCGGCCTTCTCGAACTGGTCGGCGAGACCCTGGCCGTAGGCCGTGCGGTCGTCGACGATCGCGATCTTCTTCATGCCGAGATCCTTCGACGCGAACGTGCCGGCCACCGAGCCCTGCTGCGTGTCGGACGTCATCATGCGGAAGGTCGTCTTGTAACCCTGCTGCGTGTATTCCGGTGCGGTCGCCATCGCGATCTGCGGAATGCCCGCGTTCGCGTAGATGCGCGAGGCCGGAATCGTCGTGCCCGAGTTGAAGTGGCCGAGCATGCCCTTGATGCCGTCGTCGACGAGCTTCTGCGCGACCGTCGTGCCGGTGCGCGGGTCAGCCTGGTCGTCCTGCGTGTCGAGTGCGAACTTCACCGGCTTGCCGCCGATCTTCGGGCTCGTCGCGTTGAAATCCTCGATCGCGAGCACGATCCCGTTCTGCATATCCTTGCCGTAGTGCGCCTGCGCGCCCGTCATCGGCCCTGCGTAACCGATCTTCACGTCATCCGCATGGGCCGTCCCCGCCAGCGACATGACCGCGACGAACGTCGCGCCTGCCACCTTTTTCATCGTGTGTTGCATAGCATCTCCTTGGTACCAGGGTAAATGGAGCGGCTTCGGGATCGCCTGGCCGCTTCCTTTGTTTGATCCGAACGGCAAGGATGATCAGCCGATCGTCATCAAATTCGCATTGCCGCCCGCCGCGGCCGTGTTCACGCTCACCGAGCGCTCCGTCAGCAGCCGTTCCAGCGCGTAATCTTCCGCATCGCCGTTCTCGAACGCGCCCACCGACACGCCCTGCACCGACACGATCGGGCCCGGCCGCTGCGCGACGTCCTTCACGAGCGTCTGCAGTTCGTCGCTGTCGCCTTCGAACAGCACCGCGTCGAACGGCGTATCGGCCTGCTTGCGCACGGTCGCATGCGCCTTCAGCGACGCCGGCAGCGCGGCGACCAGCGCCTCGCCGGCCGCGCCCGCGAACAGCGCGCGGTTGCCGGTCGCCAGCACCGCCGCGAACTGCGCGCGCGCGCCGCCCGGCGTCGCCGCGACACACAGCACCGTGCCGCGCGGGCCGAGTGTATACGTGTTTCGCTCGCCCGTCGGGCCGGTCAGCACGGCAGTCGCACCGGCCGGCACCTGCGCCAGGTAACCGTCGCAACGCGCGGCCAGTGCCGGCTCGCGCTGCTCGATCAGCCAGTCGCGCAGCGTCGTGAGCGCTGCCGCCGGGTTGCCGCGCGCATCGCCTTCGACCGCGCCGTCCGCGATCAGCGTCTGCGCGAGCGAACGCGGCAGGCCCGACGGACGCGTCGCGAGCAGGCGCTGCAGGTACAGCGCGCCGCCGGCCTTCGGGCCCGTGCCCGACAGCCCTTCGCCGCCGAACGGCTGCACGCCGACCACTGCGCCGATCACGTTGCGGTTCACGTAGATGTTGCCGACGTGCGCATTCGAGATCACGTGCGCGATCGTCTCGTCGATCCGCGTGTGGATGCCGAGCGTCAGGCCGTAGCCGGTCGCGCGGATCTGCTCCAGCAGCTTGTCGAGCTGGCTGCGGCGGTAGCGCACCACGTGCAGCACGGGGCCGAACACTTCGCGCTTCAGCTCGTCGATGCTGCCGATCTCGATCAGCGTCGGGGGCACGAACGTGCCGTGCGCGCAGGCTTCCGGCGCCGGCAGCTGCGTGACCGCGTGGCCCTTCTCCTTCATCGCCGCGACGTGCGTGTCGATCGTCTGCTTCGCTTCACCGTCGATCACCGGGCCGACGTCCGTCGACAGCCGGTCGGGGTTGCCGAGCGCCAGCTCGTGCATCGCGCCCTTCAGCATCGTCAGCGTGCGGTCCGCGACATCGTCCTGCAGACACAGAACGCGCAGCGCCGAACACCGTTGACCGGCCGAGTCGAACGACGACTGCATCACGTCCGCGACAACCTGCTCCGCGAGCGCCGACGAGTCGACGATCATCGCGTTCTGGCCGCCCGTTTCCGCGATCAGCGGGATCGGCTTGCCGTCCGGGTCGAGGCGCGCCGACAGCGTCTTGTTGATCAGGCGCGCGACTTCGGTCGAACCGGTGAACATCACCGCACGCGTGCGCGGATCGGCGACCAGCGCCGCACCGACGGTCTCGCCGTCGCCCGGCAGCAGCTGCACCGCGCCGGCCGGCACGCCGGCCTCGCGCAGCAGGCGCACGGCCTGGGCGGCGATCAGCGGCGTCTGTTCGGCCGGCTTCGCGAGCACCGTGTTGCCGGCCGCGAGCGCGGCGGCCACCTGGCCCATGAAGATCGCGAGCGGGAAGTTCCACGGGCTGATGCAGACCACGGGACCGAGCGGGCGGTGCGTGTCGTTCGAGAATTCGTCGCGGATCTGCGCGGCGTAGTAGCGCAGGAAGTCGACCGCTTCGCGGATCTCGGCGATCGCGTTCGGCAGCGACTTGCCGGCTTCGCGCACGATCAGGCCCATCAGCGTGTGCATCTGCGCTTCGAGCAGGTCGGCCGCGCGCACCAGGCAATCGGCGCGTGCGTCGACCGGCGTCGCCTGCCAGATCGGCGCGGCGGCCACCGCATGCGCGAGTGCCGCGCTCACGTGTTCGGCCGTCGCTTCGCTGACGGTGCCGACGGTGTCGCGCTGGTCGGCCGGGTTGCGCACGTCGCGGGCCGGCGCGTCGGCGAGCGTGTCGTCGGCGAGCATCGGCGCCGCGCGCCACGGGAAGTGCGCGCTCGCGAGCAGCGCGGACGACAGCGACGCGAGGCGGTGTTCGTTCGACAGGTCGAGGCCCATCGAGTTGGGACGCTCGTCGCCGTACAGGTTGCGCGGCAGCGGGATCTTCGCGTGCGGCGCGCCGAGCGGCACGACCTTCGACGCTTCGTCGACCGGATCGGCGACCAGTTCCTTCACCGACACCGATTTATCCGCGATGCGGTTCACGAATGACGTGTTCGCGCCGTTCTCGAGCAGGCGGCGCACCAGGTACGCGAGCAGCGTCTCATGCGTGCCGACCGGCGCGTACACGCGGCACGGGCGGTTCAGCTTGTCGCGGCCGGTGACCTCCTCGTACAGCGGCTCGCCCATCCCGTGCAGGCACTGGAATTCGTACTGGCCCGGGTAGTAGTTCTGGCCCGCGAGCTGGTAGATCGCGGCGAGCGTGTACGCGTTGTGCGTCGCGAACTGCGGATAGACGGCGTCGGGTGCGGCGAGCAGCTTCTTCGCGCACGCGAGGTACGACACGTCCGTGTAGATCTTGCGCGTATAGACCGGATAACCTTCGAGGCCGTCGACCTGCGCACGCTTGATCTCGGTGTCCCAGTACGCGCCCTTGACCAGACGGATCATCAGGCGGTGACGGCTGCGGCGCGCGAGATCGATCAGGTAGTCGATCACGAACGGGCAGCGCTTCTGGTAGCCCTGCACCACGAAGCCGATGCCGTTCCAGCCCGCGAGATCCGGATCGAAGCACAGCGCCTCGAGCAGGTCGAGCGACAGCTCGAGACGGTCGGCTTCCTCCGCGTCGATGTTCAGGCCGATGTCGTAGCGGCGCGCGAGCAGCGCCAGCGCGCGCACGCGCGGCAGCAGCTCGCTCATCGTGCGGTCCTGCTGCGAGCGCGAGTACCGCGCGTGCAGCGCCGACAGCTTGATCGAGATGCCCGGGCCTTCGTAGATGCCGCGGCCGCCGGCCGCCTTGCCGATCGCGTGGATCGCCTGTTCGTACGACGCGTAGTAGCGCTGCGCGTCCTCTTCGGTCGTCGCCGCTTCGCCGAGCATGTCGTACGAGTAGCGGAAGCCGCGCGCTTCGTACTTGCGGCTGTTCGCGAGCGCTTCGGAAATCGTCTCGCCGGTGACGAACTGCTCGCCCATCAGGCGCATCGCCATGTCGACGCCCTTGCGGATCAGCGGCTCGCCGCCGCGGCCGATCAGGCGCGTGAGCGCCGACGACAGCCCCGCTTCGCTGTTGGTCGTCACGAGCTTGCCGGTGATCATCAGCCCCCAGGTCGCCGCGTTCACGAACAGCGACGGCGCGTGGCCGACGTGCGAGCGCCAGTCGCCCTTGCTGATCTTGTCGCGGATCAGCGCATCGCGCGTCGCGCGATCGGGAATGCGCAGCAGCGCCTCGGCGAGGCACATCAGCGCGACGCCTTCCTGGCTCGACAGCGAGAATTCGTGGATCAGCCCTTCGACGCCGCCGCCCGAGCTCTTCTCGCGCAGCGCCTCGACGAGCTTCGTCGCGAGCGCCTGCACGTCCGCCTGCAGGTTCGCGGGCAGGCGCGCCTGGCCGAGCAGGAACGGCACGCATTCCGGCTCGGGGCGGCGGTACGCGGCCGTGATCGCCGCGCGCAGCACCGATTGCGGCTGCACGTTCTGCGCGAATTCGAGGAACGGATGCGGCGAGTTGTCGTCGTCGCCATCCGCAGCCTGGCCGTCGGCGAGCTCCGTGACGCCGCTGTGGCCCGACAGCTCGGGCGGCAACTGGCCGTGCTCGATCCGCTCGAGATACGCGAAGATCGCCTGCTTGATCAGCCAGTGGGGAGTGCGCTCGAGACGCGCGGCTGCGTCCTTGAGGCGCGAGCGGAGAAGGTCGTCGACCTTGACGCCGAGAGTCGTGCTTGCCATGGTGGGTTCGTGCGCCGGTGCGAGCCCGGCAATGTGGTGTGAGAGGATGCGCGAAATCCTACGGCACGCAATAAAAAGGTGCAACCAAATTGCGAGACGGGTTGCACCCTTGGGTTAGTCAATATAATCAGCCACTTATGCGGTTGCAACCTAGGAGTTGCCCGTGGTCGGGGGATCGGTGTTTTCCCTGAGCAGGCCGATTTGACATGTATGCGCAACCTTCCCCGCGCGTGGCGGCGGACGAAAACGGGTTGCACTGGGGTGGCGGTGGATGGGGCGCCCGGGGGTGGCCGTGCGGCAAGAGGCGGTTCGGGGCTGCCCGACGGCACGGGCGTCGACGCAGCGGCACGTGGTGTGCGGTGCTCGGCACTCGGCACTCGGCACTCGGCACTCGGCACTCGGCACGCCGCACGACGGCCGCATGGCGCGCCGCTCAGATATCCAGCGGATCGACCTCGACGCTCCACCGCAGCACGCCCTTCAGCGCGCGCAGCTCCGGCTGCCACGCGCGCAGCGCATGCTGGAGCGCCGCCCGCGACGCGCTTTCGAGCAGCAATTGCGCGCGGTGGACGTTCGCGACCTTGACGATCGTCATCGGCACCGCGTCGTACACGGTCACGCGATCGGCGCCCGGCAACCCCGGCAATGCGGCCGCGGCTTGCAGCAGGAATGCGAGCGCCGCGTCGAGCGTGCGCCCCTCGGCGCGCAGCAGCGCCTGGTAGACGAACGGCGGCAGGTGCGCGTCGCGGCGCTCGCCGAGCGTCGAATTCGCGAAGCCGACGTAGTCCTGCCGCCCGAGCGCGTGATACAGCGCGTGACGCGGGTAGCGCGTCTGCACGAGCACCTCGCCCGGCAGCCCGGCGCGCCCCGCGCGGCCGCTCACCTGCATCAGTTGCGCGAACAGCCGTTCGCTCGCGCGGAAGTCATGCGAGAACAGCGCCGTGTCGGCATTGAGCACGCCGACGAGCGACACACGCTGGAAGTCGTGCCCCTTCGCGATCATCTGCGTGCCGACGAGGATGTCGACCTCGCCCGCATGCACATCGGAGAAAAGCGCCTGCGCACTGCCCTTGCGGCGCGTGCTGTCCGCGTCGATCCGCAGCACGCGCGCGCCCGGCACGGCCTCGGCGAGCGCCTCCTCGATGCGTTGCGTGCCGCGCCCGAGCGGCGCGATGTCGACGTTCCCGCACTCGGGGCACGATCGCGGAATGCGGGCTTCCCAGCCGCAGTGATGGCAGCGCAGCGCATGCTCGGGCTTGTGCAGCACGACGTACGCGCTGCAGCGCGGGCAGCCCGCGACCCAGCCGCATGCGTCGCACGCGAGCTGCGGCGCGTAACCGCGCCGGTTCAGGAACACGAGACTCTGCTCGCCGCGTTCGAGCCGCGCCTTCAGCGCCGCGACGAGCGGCCCCGACAGCCCGCCCATCGACGCGCGGCCGCGCCGCCGCTCCTCTTCGAGGTCGATCAGCCGCACGGTCGGCAGCGTCGCGTCGGCCACCGCGCGGCGCGACAGCGTGAGCCGCGTGTAGCGGCCCTGCTCCGCCTGCCACCAGCTTTCGAGCGACGGCGTGGCCGAGCCGAGCACGACCGTGACGCCGAGCTGCTTCGCGCGCCACACGGCGAGATCGCGTGCCGAATAGCGCAGCCCTTCCTGCTGCTTGTACGCGGGCTCGTGCTCCTCGTCGACGACGATCAGCGCGAGCGCCGGCATCGACGCGAGCACCGCGAGGCGTGTGCCGAGCACGATCCGCGCTCGCCCCGTATGCGCGGCGAGCCAGTTGCGCGCCCGCTCGCCCTCGGCGAGCCCGCTGTGCAGCGTGACGATCGCGTCGTCGGCGAGCGCACCCGCGAAGCGCGCGCGAAACGCGGCCTCGAACTGCGGCGTCAGGTTGATTTCGGGGACGAGCACGAGCGCCTGCGCGTCCGGCCGGGCGTCGAGCAGCGACGCGAGCGCGTGCAGATAGACCTCGGTCTTGCCGCTGCCCGTCACGCCGTGCAGCAGGAACGGCGCAAAGCCCTGCGCGGCGCGGATCGCGTCGAGCGCCTCGGCCTGCTGGTCCGTGAGCGCCGGCGGCACAGTTCGTCCACCGGCTGCCAACAGGTTATCCACAGCTTTGGGCACAGGCGCATCGGCCCAGCCGATCTCCTCGACGTCGACCCAGCCGCGCGCCGCCCAGTCGTCGAGCGTCGCGGCCGCCTTCGGGTGCAGCGCGCGTGCATCGGGCAGCGCGAGCGAGCCGGTGTCGACCAGCGCCTGCGCGAGGCGCCGCAGCGCGGCCCCGCGTGCGGGCAACGCATCGGGCAGCGCCGCGCGGCCGGCCTCCGTCGGCCGGTAGCGCACCTCGGGCGCGAGCAGCCGCCCCCAGCGCCCCGCATCGCGCAGCGCCTGCGGCAGCGCCGGCAGCGCGACCTCGCCGCGCCCGCGCTGGTAGTAATCGGCGGCGAACGACACGAGTGCGAGCCAGTCCGGCGACAACGGCGGCAGGTCGGTGCAGATCGCGTCGACCGCGCGCAGCCGGGACGGCGGCACGTCGGTGTGAGTCGTCACTTCGCAGACGAGCCCGACCGCCTGCCGCTTGCCGAACGGCACCTGCACGAGCGTGCCCGGCACGGGCGCCGGTTGCGCGTCGCAGCGATAGTCGAACAGAGTGGCGAGCGGATGGTCGAGCGCGACGCGCAGGTAGGTGCCGCTCATCGCGGCGCTCCGGCGGCGGCACGCACCGCATCGAGATGGGCGGCCGGCATCCGCGCCCGCATCGTGGCGGCGGACTTAAAGTAAAACTTCAGATTCGGCGCTAAGTTTTGGATTCGCATTAGGAATCGCCGTATACCCTGCCCAGCCTGTGGATAACTTTGTTGAGAACTCGCCGCTCACCGGCCGCAACGCACGCGGGGCCGCGCTTTCCGCTGATTTTCGCCGCTTGTTGCGGTGCCCCGCGGAGCCTTATTCCATAAGGCTGCTATTCAAATTACCGAACCATAGCGAGGCAATTTGACCGACACAGGGCTCTACCGCGCTGCAACGAGGAAAATGTGTATAAGTCAAGTCTTGACAAGCACTGAATCGGCAACCGGTGCGGGGTTGCGCCCTGTTTAGCGCCAATAACGAAACGCTGTCACCCCGCAGTGCAGCATGACAGCGCTTGCGTTCAGCCGGCGGCTCCGCTACGGATCGCGCGGCTGTGGTTATGCACCTCGTCGACGAGTTCGGCGACGTGATCGGGCGACGTGAATTGCGAAATACCGTGTCCGAGGTTGAATACATGGCCCGGATGGTTGCCGTAGCTGTCGAGCACCGCGCGCGCCTGCTCGCGCACCGCGGCGGGCGGTGCAAACAGGATCGTCGGGTCGAGGTTGCCCTGCAGCGCGACACGCCCCGCGACGCGCTCGCGCGCGGCGCCGAGGTTGACCGTCCAGTCGAGCCCGACCGCGTCGACGCCGGTCGCCGCGATCTCCTCGAGCCACAGCCCGCCGCCCTTCGTGAACGTGATGACCGGCACGCGCTCGCCGTCATGCTCGCGCTTGAGCTGCGCCACCACGCGGCGGATGTAGTCCAGCGAGAAGCGCTGGTACGCGCCGTCCGCCAGCGCGCCGCCCCACGTATCGAAGATCATCACGGCCTGCGCGCCCGCTTCGATCTGCGCGTTCAGGTAAGCAGCCACGGCCTGCGCGTTCACGTCGAGAATCCGGTGCATCAGGTCGGGGCGCGAATACGCCATCGACTTCACGGTGCGGAAATCGTCCGACCCGCCGCCTTCGACCATGTAGCACGCGAGTGTCCACGGGCTGCCCGAAAAGCCGATCAGCGGCACGCGCTGGCGGCCCTGGCCGTCGGTGAGCGCGCGGCGAATCTCGCGCACCGCGCCCGTCACGTAGCCGAGCGTCTCTTCGATGTCCGGCACCGCGAGCCTCGCGACGTCGGCCTCGGTACGCACCGGATGCGCGAACTTCGGCCCTTCGCCGACCTGGAAGTCGAGGCCGAGGCCCATCGCGTCCGGAATCGTCAGGATGTCCGAGAACAGGATCGCGGCGTCGAGCGGAAAGCGCTCGAGCGGCTGCAGCGTCACTTCGGTCGCGTATTCGGGATTCTTCGCGAGACCGAGGAAGCTGCCGGCGCGTGCGCGCGTCGCGTTGTATTCGGGCAGGTAGCGGCCGGCCTGGCGCATCAGCCAGATCGGCGTGTAGTCGGTCGGCTCGCGCAGAAGCGCACGCAGGAAGGTGTCGTTGAGCAGGGTATGGGCCACGGTAGGAGCGACGGTGCGAAGGCAAAGCGGCATTTTACCGGACAGCCGCCGCAAGGCTGCGCATGCCGGCGCGATGGCGGCCATATGACGCGCGCGATGGCTCCGTTATGATCGGACGCTCATATCGAACGAAACGAAGGAGGAGACCGATGAAACCATTCGCCACGCTCGCCGCCGCCGCGTTGTTTTGCTGCGCCGCCGCGCACGCGCAGACCGCGGCGGGCGCAGCCGCTGCCGCACCGGGCGCCGGCTCGCGGCTCGACGACGTGCTCGCGCGCGGCACGCTGCGCGTCTGCACGACGGGCGACTACAAACCGTATTCGTACTACCGTGCGGACGGCCGCTTCGAGGGCATCGACATCGACATGGCCGAATCGCTCGCGAAATCGCTCGGCGTGAAGACCGACTACGTGAAGACGAGCTGGCCGAACCTGACCGGCGACTTTGTCGCGAAATGCGACATCGCGGTGGGCGGCGTCTCGACGACGCTCGAGCGCCAGAAGCGCGTGTTCTTCACGCAGCCGTACGTCGTGGACGGCAAGACGCCGATCGTCCGCTGCGCGGACGCCGACAAATACCAGACCGTCGCGCAGATCGACCGGCCGGAAACGCGCGTGATCGTGAACCCGGGCGGCACCAACGAGCGTTTCGCGAAGCAGTATTTCACGCACGCGAACCTCACGGTCTATCCGGACAACGTAACGATCTTCAAGCAAATCCTCGCGGGCAAGGCGGACGTGATGGTGACGGATGCGTCCGAGACGCTGCTGCAGCAAAAGCTGAATCCGGGCCTGTGCTCGGTGCATCCGGACAAGCCGTTCCAGTTCGGCGAGAAGGCGTACATGGTGCCGCGCGGCGACGTCGCGTTCCAGCAGTACGTCGACCAGTGGCTGCATCTCGCGCTGTCGACCGGCGAATACCAGGCGATTTCGGACAAATGGCTGAAGTAAGCGGGTTCGCACGCGGCGTCCCGCAGCGACTTTAGCGGGCACCGACCCCGCGGCCGCCGCCCGCGAAAATCGCTGCACGGCGGCGGCCGAATCGCCGCCGTTACACTTCGACGCAGCTCGCCGGCGCCGGCAAAATCGGCCCGATGCCGGCGAACTGGCCGAACGGTCGACTTCCGCGCCGGCCAATCACGTTTCAAAATCTTTCTGACGAATGAATCGTCATGCGCGGCATCTGCCGAACCGCGCATTTTCTCGCGTGCAAATCGGCAATTCGTCGAGCCTGATACGCATGAAAAACGCATCGTGCGCACGCGCTGAAAACGCTGCGGAAAATATGGGTAAAAATGACCTTTTTCGGGCCCTCAAAAACAGCAAAAAATCCCGGAAAGCCTTATCTGGCGGGCGTTACAACCTGAAACACTTTGTTACCGCGAGGGGTCATTAATTCGCCCACAATGGCCTCAACGGTTTCAACACGGATGCGGTCTCGTGTGCCAAGTGTGAGCGGACGCGAAGCGCTGCGAGCCAGTCGGTCACGTACCGAAGCCCTTCCGAGGGGCATCCCTGTTGGAGTCGTTTCCGGCCCCCCGCCGGACTCGGTTTCATCTTTGGTCTCCTCGCGCTAACCCCGTAGCGTGTGGTTTTTAGCGGGCTAATAAGCCCGCTTTTTTTCGTCCATCGAAAACGCAACGGCCCGCAGGCCGCCGCGTTCTTCCAGCGCATTTTCCCTTCTTCTTGCCGCGCTAAGCGGTCTTCTGCACGTCGAGCTTCAGCTCCTCGATCATCCGGTCGCGCATCACGAACTTCTGCACCTTGCCCGTCACCGTCATCGGCAGCTCGTCGACGAAGCGGATGTAGCGCGGGATCTTGTAGTGCGCGATCTGCCCGTTGCAGAACGCACGCACGTCGTCCTCGGTCATCTGCTCATCCGCGCGCAGCACGATCCACGCGCACAGCTCCTCGCCGTACTTCGCATCGGGCACGCCGAATACCTGCGCGCTCTGAATCTTCGGATGCCGAAACAGGAATTCCTCGATCTCGCGCGGATAGACGTTCTCGCCGCCGCGAATCACCATGTCCTTCAACCGGCCGACGATGTTGCAGTAACCGTCCGCGTCGAGCGTCGCGAGGTCGCCCGTATGCATCCAGCCGTCCACGAGCACCTCGCGCGTCTTCGTGTCGTCGTCCCAGTAGCCGAGCATCACCGAATAGCCCTTGGTGCACAGCTCGCCCGTCGCGCCGACCGGCACGATATCGCCACTCGGATCGACGATCTTCACTTCGAGATGCGGCTGGATGCGGCCGACCGTCGTCGTGCGCTTCTCGAGCGGATCATCGGTCGAGCTCTGGAACGACACGGGGCTCGTCTCCGTCATCCCGTATGCGATCGTGATTTCGGACAGGTGCATCTGCGACACGACGCGCTTCATCGTCTCGATCGGGCACGGCGAGCCGGCCATGATCCCGGTGCGCAGCGTCGACAGGTCGAATTGCGCGAATGCCGGATGATCGAGCTCCGCGATGAACATCGTCGGCACGCCGTGCAGCGCGGTGCAGCGCTCTTCGGCCACCGCCGCGAGCGTCGCGACCGGGTCGAACGCTTCGCCCGGGAACACCATCGCCGCCCCCTTCGACACGCACGCGAGCACCGCGAGCACCATCCCGAAGCAGTGATAGAGCGGCACCGGGATGCACAGCGTGTCCTGCTCGGTGAACCGCATCGCGGTCGCAATCGAGCGCCCGTTGTTGAGGACGTTGCGATGCGTGAGCGTCGCGCCCTTCGGGCTGCCCGTCGTGCCGCTCGTGAACTGGATGTTGATCGGATCAGTCGCCGAGAGCGTCGCGCCGATCGCATCGAGCAGCGCGGGATCGACGGCCTGGCGGCCGCGGGCCATCACGTCCGCGAAGCGGAACATGCCGGCCGGCGCGACGTCGCCCATCGACACGACCGTGCGCAGGCTCGGCACGCGCGCCGCATGCAGGTCGCCCGGCGTCGCGGTCGCGAGTTCCGGCGCGATGGTCTGCAGCATCTCGACGTACGCGGACGTCTTGAAGCGCTCGGCGGCGATCACGGCTTTACAGCCGACCTTGTTCAGCGCGTATTCGAGCTCCGCGAGCCGGTAGGCCGGATTGATGTTGACGAGCACCGCGCCGATCCGCGCGGTCGCGAACTGCGTGAGCAGCCATTCGCTGCGGTTCGGCGACCAGATGCCGACGCGATCGCCCTTCACGATGCCGAGCGAGGCCAGCCCGGCCGCCAGCACGTCGACCTCGTTCGCGAACTCGCGCCAGGTCCAGCGCACCTGCTGCTCGCGGAACACGACGGCCGGACGATCGGGAAAGCGGCCGGCCGTGTCGAGCAGGAACCGGCCGATCGTCGCTTCGGAGAGCGGCACGTCGGTCGTGCCGCGCACGTACGACAATCCGTTTTCGGGCGCGATCAGCGCCCCCACGCCAAGGTCTGCTGCCATGAATGTCTCCGTCTGTTTTTGTCTGACCGGCCCGACATGCGGCTCACGCGTGTCTCCTCCGCCGACGTCGCGACGGATAGCCTCTGAGCGGATGATGCCGTGCGCGGCTGACGACACTCTGACATCGAATCGCGACGGACGGGTGAAATAGCACGACCGGACGGTATGATCCGACCCGTAAAAACAGATGAAAACGACGGGCGAAAAAAAAGCAGCCCGAAGGCTGCTTTCTTTCGCGGGATACGCGGCGCGGCTCAGTGCCGGCTGCGGATCTTCGCCAGACGCTGGATCGCTTCGAGCTGCGCCATCGCGGTCGCGAGCTCGGATTGCGCCTTCGCGAGGTCGAGATCCGACTTCGCGTTCTGCAGCGTTTCCTCGGCACGCTTGCGTGCTTCCTCGGCTTTCGCCGCGTCGAGGTCCTTGCCGCGGATCGCGGTGTCGGCGAGCACCGTCACGGCACCCGGCTGCACTTCGAGAATGCCGCCCGCGACGAACACGAATTCGTCGTTGCCGCCCTCGACTTCGATGCGCACCGCACCCGGACGAATCCGCGTGATCAGCGGCGTGTGACCCGGCAGAATGCCCAGCTCACCCGTTTCGCCCGGCAGCGCGACGAATTTCGCCTCGCCCGAGAAGATCTGCTCTTCCGCGCTGACGACGTCTACTTTGATGGTTGCCATATCGACTCCTGTCGATCGGAACGAGCGCTTCAGCGCCGGCTCCGATCCCATGCACGGCGGGTTGAGCGTATTACGTGAGCGCCTGTCCGCGAACGGATACCATCAAGGTATCCCTCACGGACGTAGCGGCGCCCGCTGCGTTACGCCTGACCCTTACGAGATCTTCTTGGCCTTTTCGAAGGCTTCGTCGATCGTGCCGACCATGTAGAACGCCTGTTCCGGCAGGTGGTCGCACTCGCCGTCGACGATCATCTTGAAGCCACGGATCGTTTCCTTCAGCGGCACGTACTTGCCCGGCGAGCCCGTGAACACTTCAGCGACGTGGAACGGCTGCGACAGGAAACGCTGGATCTTACGCGCGCGTGCGACCGACAGCTTGTCTTCCGGCGACAGTTCGTCCATGCCCAGAATCGCGATGATGTCGCGCAGTTCCTTGTAGCGCTGCAGCGTCTGCTGAACACGACGGGTGATCGAGTAGTGCTCTTCACCGATCACGTTCGGGTCGATCTGGCGCGACGTCGAGTCGAGCGGGTCGACCGCCGGGTAGATACCCAGCGAAGCGATGTCACGCGACAGAACGACGGTTGCGTCCAGGTGGCCGAAGGTCGTAGCCGGCGACGGGTCGGTCAAGTCGTCCGCAGGGACGTACACGGCCTGGACCGACGTAATCGAGCCCTTCTTGGTCGACGTGATGCGCTCTTGCAGCTTGCCCATTTCTTCAGCCAGCGTCGGCTGATAGCCCACTGCCGACGGCATACGGCCGAGCAGTGCCGACACTTCGGTACCGGCCAGCGTGAAACGGTAGATGTTGTCGACGAAGAACAGCACGTCGAGGCCTTCGTCACGGAAGTGCTCGGCCATCGTCAGGCCGGTCAGCGCGACGCGCAGACGGTTGCCCGGCGGCTCGTTCATCTGGCCGTACACCAGCGCGACCTTGTCGAGAACGTTCGAGTCCTTCATTTCGTGGTAGAAGTCGTTCCCTTCACGGGTACGCTCGCCCACGCCCGCGAACACGGAGTAACCGCCGTGTTCCTTCGCGATGTTGTTGATGAGCTCCATCATGTTGACGGTCTTGCCCACGCCTGCACCACCGAACAGGCCAACCTTGCCGCCCTTTGCGAACGGGCAGATCAGGTCGATGACCTTGATACCCGTTTCGAGCAGTTCGGTCGACGGCGACAGTTCGTCGAACGCCGGAGCCTTCTGGTGGATCGAACGCGTATGTTCGCTTTCGATCGGGCCGGCTTCGTCGATCGGACGGCCGAGGACGTCCATGATACGACCGAGGGTCGGCTTGCCGACCGGCACCGAAATCGGCTTGCTCGTGTTCTTCACGGTCAGGCCGCGGCGCAGGCCGTCGGATGCACCCAGACAAATGGTACGGACCACGCCGTCACCCAGCTGTTGCTGGACTTCGAGCGTCAGTTCCGAGCCATCGAGAATGAGCGCGTCGTAGATCTTCGGCATGCTGTCGCGCGGGAATTCCACGTCGATAACGGCGCCGATGCACTGTACGATCTTGCCTTCTACCAAAGCAGCAGTACTCATCGCTTTTCCTTTAAATACCTGATTCTTTACTCGCGCAAAGGCGCAGTTGTCGTCCGTGGCGCGCGCTTAAACAGCGGCTGCGCCGCCGACGATCTCCGACAGTTCTTTCGTGATCGCGGCCTGGCGGCTCTTGTTGTACACGAGCTGCAGTTCGCTGATCACCGTCTTCGCGTTGTCGGACGCGGCCTTCATCGCGACCATGCGCGCCGATTGCTCGGACGCCATGTTTTCCGCGACGGCCTGGTACACCAGCGCCTCGACGTAACGCACGAGCAGTTCGTCGACGACTGCCTGCGCGTCCGGCTCGTAGATGTAGTCCCACGACGTGGCCGGCGTACCGTCATCGGCTTCGAAGTGTTCCGACGACAGCGGCAGCAACTGCTCGATCACGGCTTCCTGCTTCATCGTGTTGACGAAGCGCGTGTAAGCGATATAAACCGCCGACAGCTTGCCTTCCGAGTACAGATCGAGCTGCGTCTTCACGGCGCCGATCAGCTTGTCCAGATGCGGGGTGTCGCCGAGGTGCACGACCTGCGACATCACCTTCGCGCCGAAGCGGTTCAGGAACCCGAGGCCCTTGCTACCGATCGCGGTAGCTTCGACCTTCTGGCCCTTCTCTTCCAGCTCCTTGAACTTCTGAACCGTCGCACGCAGCACGTTGGTGTTCAAACCGCCGCACAGACCCTTGTCCGTCGTAACGAGAATGATGCCGGCCGTGTTCGCACCTTCGTTCGCCACCATGAACGGGTGACGGTACTCCGGGTTCGCACGGCTCATGTGCGCGGCGATGGCACGGACCTTGTCCGCATAAGGACGAGCGGCGCGCATGCGTTCCTGCGCGCGACGCATCTTCGATGCGGCCACCATCTCCATCGCCTTCGTGATCTTGCGCGTGTTCTGCACGCTCTTGATCTTCCCGCGAATTTCCTTCATTCCAGCCATAGCTTGCTCCTTTGCGCCCCGAGTTAGCGCTTTAGCGCTTTACTCGGGGCTCATGCATCGCTCACCGAAGCGGCGCGGGCGCATCAGCACCCGCGCGGCCTCAGTGTGTCACTCGCGGATCAATAGGCACCGGACTTCTTGAAGGATTCGATCGCCGAGCGCAGTGCGCCTTCGTCGTCCTTCGAGAGATCCTTGGTGTCTTCGATGCGCTTGATGAGGTCAGCGTGGCTGGTCTTCAGGTTTTCGCGCAGGCCCTTCTCGAACGACAGCACTTGCTTGACGTCGAGGTCGTCGAGGTAGCCGTTGTTCGCGGCGTACAGCGACACGGCCAGTTCCCAGACCTGCAGCGGCTGGTACTGCGGCTGCTTCAGCAGTTCCGTCACGCGGCGGCCGCGCTCGAGCTGCTTGCGGGTCGCTTCGTCGAGGTCCGATGCGAACTGCGCGAATGCCGCCAGTTCACGGTACTGCGCGAGGTCGGTACGGATACCGCCCGACAGCTTCTTCACGACCTTCGTCTGAGCGGCGCCACCGACTCGCGACACCGACACGCCGGCGTTGATTGCCGGGCGGATGCCTGCGTTGAACAGGTCGGTTTCCAGGAAGATCTGGCCGTCGGTAATCGAGATCACGTTCGTCGGAACGAACGCGGTCACGTCGCCAGCCTGCGTTTCGATGACCGGCAGTGCCGTCAGCGAGCCGCTCTTGCCCTTCACTTCGCCGTTCGTGAACTTCTCGACGTACTCTTCCGACACGCGAGCCGCACGCTCGAGCAGACGCGAGTGGAGATAGAACACGTCGCCCGGGTACGCTTCACGGCCCGGCGGGCGGCGCAGCAGCAGCGAGATCTGACGGTATGCCCAAGCCTGCTTGGTCAAGTCGTCATAGATGATCAGCGCGTCCTGGCCGCGATCGCGGAAGTATTCGCCCATCGTGCAGCCGGCGTACGGTGCGAGGTACTGCATCGCTGCCGAATCCGAAGCCGAAGCGGCGACGACGATCGTGTATTCCATCGCGCCCGTTTCTTCGAGCTTGCGAACCACGTTCATGATCGACGAAGCCTTCTGGCCGATCGCGACGTAGATACAGATCAGGTCCTTGCCCTTCTGGTTGATGATCGCGTCGAGCGCCACCGCGGTCTTGCCGCACTGACGGTCGCCGATGATCAGCTCACGCTGGCCACGGCCGATCGGCACCATCGCGTCGATCGACTTGATGCCCGTCTGCACCGGCTGCGACACCGACTTACGCCAGATCACGCCCGGGGCGATCTTTTCGATCGCGTCGGTCAGCTTCGCGTTGACCGGGCCCTTGCCGTCGATCGGGTTGCCGAGCGCATCGACCACGCGGCCGACGAGTTCCGGGCCAACCGGGACTTCGAGAATGCGGCCCGTCGTCTTGACGATGTCGCCTTCCGAGATGTGTTCGTATTCGCCGAGAATCACCGCGCCGACCGAGTCGCGCTCGAGGTTCAGCGCGAGGCCGAACGTGTTGCCCGGAAACTCGAGCATTTCGCCCTGCATCACGTCCGACAGGCCGTGGATACGCACGATACCGTCGGTCACGGAGATCACGGTGCCCTGGTTGCGAACGTCTGCGCTCGCTTCAAGGCCCTGGATCCGGCTCTTGATCAGCTCGCTGATCTCAGAGGGATTGAGTTGCATTATTCGCTCCTGATAGTCAATTCTGTTGCGTGCCGGCGTGGCGCTCAGGCGGTCAAGGCAGCCTGCATCGATGCGAGGCGCGCGCGAACCGAGGTGTCGAGCACTTCGTCGCCGACCGTCACGCGCACGCCGCCGATCAGCGACGAATCGACTTCGACCGTCGGTTTCAGCTTGCGCTTGAACTTGCGTTCGAGGCCCGAGACGAGACTGTCGAGATCCGCGCCGTTCAGCGGGAACGCGCTCACGATCTCGGCGTCGGCTGCACCTTCACGTTCGTTCTTGAGCGCCTCGAACTGCTCGGCAATTTCCGGCAGCAGCGCGATGCGATGATTGTCGACCAGCATCTGCACGAAGTTCTTCGCTTCGGCGCCGGCCGCGAGCGGCGACTTCGCAGCAGCAAGCAGCAACTCGGCTACTTGCGTGCGCGTCACCTTCGGGCTCGACGCGACCGACAGCACTTCCGGCAGACGCGCAACCTGGGCCAGCTCTTGCACGAGCGTGGACCAGGCGGCGATGTCACCGCCCTCGGCCACGCGGAACAGCGCTTCTGCGTAAGGGCGGGCGATGGTTGCAAGTTCGGCCATGATCAGAGCTCGGCTTTCAGTTGATTCAGCAGTTGGGCGTGGGCCGTTTGATCGACTTCGCGCTTCAGGATCTGCTCGGCGCCCTTCACGGCCAGCGTAGCGACTTCGCCACGCAGCGCTTCGCGCGCCTTCACGATTTGCTGTTCTGCTTCCGCCTTCGCCTGGGCGACGATGCGGGCGGCTTCAGCCTGGGCGTTGGCCTTGATTTCCTCGGCGACCGCCTGGGCACGCTTTTCAGCGTCGGCGATGCGCTGCTGGCCGTCATTGCGGGCCTGCGCGAGTTCCTGGTCCACGCGCTTGTGCGCTGCGTCGAGTTCTGCCTTGCCCTTCTCGGCGGCGGCGAGGCCGTCGGCGATCTTCTTCGAACGTTCGTCGAGGGCGTTGATCAACGGCGGCCACACGAACTTCATCGTGAACCACGCGAGGACCAGGAACACGACCATTTGCGCAAACAGAGTTGCGTTGAGATTCACGGTGTTTCCTTATCTGCTATTCCGGAAAAATGAAACGGTAAGGCGCTCATCGAGTTGCATTCGATCAGCGCCCCAAGTCTCCGTTCCGCCCTGCGCCGGCTCACGCCGGACGCATATTTCCGAGGAACCTTAGCCTGCGACGAGCTTCGACAGGAGCGGGTTCGCGAACGCGAACAGCATTGCAACACCCACGCCGATCAGGAATGCCGCGTCGATCAGACCAGCCAGCAGGAACATCTTCGTTTGCAGCGGGTTGATGAGTTCCGGCTGACGTGCGCAGGCTTCGATGTACTTACCACCCATCAGCGCGATACCGATACAGGCGCCGATTGCACCCAGGCCGATGATGATGCCGATACCGATGGCGGTCAGACCCTGGATGTTGGCGATGTAAGCTTGCATGATCACTCCTTTGTGAAAAGACTTGGAACTGAGATTTAAAAAACTAAAACGGAAACTCTTTTTTGCACGCCGCGCTTAGTGCTTGTCGTGCGCCTGGCCGAGATACACCAGCGTCAGCATCATGAAAATGAATGCCTGCAACAGAACAATCAGGATGTGGAAGATTGCCCAGACGCTGCCCGCGATCACGTGGCCAACGAAGCCGAGGAACGTTGCGTCGCCACCGAAGCTCCACATGCTGCCGAGCAGGGCGATCAACAGGAACAACAGCTCACCCGCGTACATGTTGCCGAACAGCCGCATACCGAGGGAGACGGTCTTGGCGAGATATTCGACGATGTTGAGCGCGAGGTTAGGGATCCACAGCAGCGGGTGGGCGCCGAACGGTGCCGACAGCAGCTCATGCACAAAGCCGCCCGCGCCCTTGATCTTGATGCTGTAGTAGATCATCAGGACGAACACGCCGAGCGCGATGCCGAGCGTGCCGTTCAGGTCGGCCGTCGGGACGATGCGATGGTGGGAAATCACGTCCGACAGACCGAGCAGGCCGATCACGCGGCCCGGCAGGTCGACCGGGAGGAAGTCGAGGGAGTTCATCAGCGCGACCCACACGAACACCGTGAGCGCGAGCGGAGCGATGAAGGTACGATTGCCGTGAACGATGGCCTTCGATTGGTCTTCGACCATCTCGACGAGCATCTCGATCGCGCACTGGAAACGGCCCGGCACGCCCGACGTCGCCTTGCGGGCAGCCAGACGCAGCAAGACGATCGTCACGATGCCGCAAACGATCGACCAGAACAGCGTGTCGAGATTCCAGACGTGGATGTCGAAAATCGACGTCTGATGCGAGGTGGAGAAATTCTGCAAGTGGTGCGCAATGTACTCGGACGGATCCGGACCGCGCGTGCCTTCGCTAGCTGCCATATCGTTAATGCCACCCAAATTGTCGAAAATCGTTTTGCCCGTTCCGCAACACGCTATTGCGGGAACGGGCCGGTGCGGTTCGTTGTCGAAACCGCACGCTGCTTGTTCCTTACCGCCAGGCCAGCGCGATCCAGTACGTCTTCAGCACGACGAGGTATGTGACGAGGAACGGCACCCAGTGCACGCCGGCCCAGCCGAACGCCACTGCAGTGAACATCCCGATCGTCAGAGCGAGCTTCAGGGCTTCGCCCATCACCCAGCTCATCACGGTGGCCGAACCACCTGCCTTCAGTCGTGCCACGAATACCGCACTGGGCACCCAGCCGATCGCTCCGCCCAGAAACGCGGATTGCGCAGCGGCGCCCGGCGACTTCGAAAACAGCCACCACGCCAGCGTTGCAACCAGGGACAGAACCACTTGCGCGAATACCACCTTATAGGGGGTCACGCGCGAGGGCTTGCTCACGTTCGGGCCGAACAGCTTTTCGGCTTCTGCCCGCGTGAGCGGAACGATGTTGTTATCTTGCTGCTCGGCGTCCCAGTCATCGTCGGATTCGCGCCGCTCGCCGGCCGCCGAAGCGGTGCGTTGCGTGCGCTGATCATCGTGCCTGTCGTCCGGCGCCTGACCCGCCATCGCAATCTTCCGCAAAATCCTTGAACCCGGCCCCAAGCTTTCTGAAAGCTTTCAGGGGTGCCTAGCTAACAAATCCGGGCGATTGTAAGCGATAGTTGCAAGTGATTCAAGGCTTTAGACGCGACAAAAACCTGCGTAAAACGACGCCTCATCATGTGAAAAAACACGCGATTCGACGACGTACGATGACAGTTGTAAGGTCGCTTTTTTGCACCGGTATTTCTTGCTCGAAAAAACCCGGCGACGAGGAAATGGCAAGGAAACGAGGCCCGACGCGGGTGCCGGCGGGACGGCACGAACGCCGTCCGGAATCCACGCCGTGACGCGGCCCCGGGCTCGCGCCCGGCACGACGCAGCGGACAGGCAAAACCCTGTGACCACCTAGCAGCACCGGATGCACGAAATCCGGGCCGACGTCGACGCGTCGGATCATCCAATCAGTTGTCATGCCACCACAGGGAATCGACTGTGAATTGCCGGACTTATCAACAGCCCCGCAACCAGCGCGAATACCCTGCACCCGCCCCGCCACCCGAATCGCACGGCTGTGCCGCGCGCAGCCGCGTCACTCAACCATGAACGAGCAGCCACGCGCCGACCGCCGCGCTGGCGAGTGCGAACGGAATCGAGACCAGATGGAACGGCAGCCACATGCGCGGCTCCTTCGCGAGACGCACCGCGATCAGGTTCGCAAGCGAGCCGATCGCGAAGCCGAAGCCGCCGACCGATACGCCGAACGCGAGCGCACGCCAGTCATGCGTGAATTCCGACAACAGGATCGCGGCCGGCACATTGCTGATGACCTGTGACAACAGCGCGCCGGCCGCGTAGACGCGCAGCGGCGAATCGAGCTGCGCGTTCGCAATCGTGTCGTGCACGACGGGCAGCGCAGCCGCGGTACGCAGCACGACGAACATCAGTACGAAGATCAGCAGCAGCAGCCAGTCGATCTTCAGGACTGCGTCGCGTTTGACGGCGAGCAGCACGATGGCGACACCGACGAGACCAGGCAGCGGATGATGCGCATCGGCGAGCAGCACGAATGCGGCGAACAGCGCCGCCGCGATCAGCGCGTGCATGCGTTGCACGGGCAGCGCAGTGGCATCACCGGACAAGTCGAGCGGCTTTGCGCGAAACGCGCATGCGGTCAGCACGAGCAGCAGCGCCATCAGCGCGATCGCGAGCGGCCCGAGCGTGACGACGAAGCGGCCGAACGACACGCCGCTCAATTGCCACAGGAAAAGATTCTGGGGATTGCCGAGCGGCGTCGCGACGGACCCCGCGTTGACCGCCAGCGCGACGACGATCACGAGCCGCCGGAACGGCAATGGCGTCAGCGCACGCAACGAGACCATCAAAGGCACGACGACGAACAGCGCGACGTCGTTGGTGAGCCACATCGACAACAACGCGGCGAACCCCACGAGCAACAACGCGAGCCCGCGTTCGGAATGCACGTGATGCACGATACGGTGTGCGAGCCACATCAGGCAGCCGGACAACTCGAGCGCCTTGGTCAGCATCAGCAGGCCCGCCAGCGTTGCGACCGTCTGCCAGTCGACACGACCGGCCAACACGGAAAATGGTTGCGGACGCACCCATTGCAGCACGATCAGGCCAAGTACGAGAACCGACAGCACCGGCTCCTGCGCAAGCCATCCCAACCACCGGCGCGGAGTCGGCGCGCCCGTCTTCTCCATCGGCACCGCGTTACTCTTCGGTCGCGACGTTGCCGCGCAGCCGCACGAGAATGCCCTCGAGCGCGTCGAGGTTGCCGAAGTCGATCGTGACCTGCCCTCGCCCGCGGCGGCCGAGCTTGATCTTCACCGTCGACGCGAGCAGGTCGGACAACTCCTCCTCGAGACGGCGCGTATCGCGGCCGCCGTCGTCCTTCGCGCGCGCCTTCACGGCCGGCGCTTCCTTCGTCGTGTGCGAGACGAGTTTCTCGGTCTCCCGCACCGACATGCGCTTGTTGACGACCTGATGGGCGAGCGTGATCTGCGTGGCTGCATCGACGGCGAGCAGCGCGCGCGCGTGCCCCATGTCGAGATCACCGGCCAGCAGCATCGTCTGCACCGGCGAAGCCAGGTTCAGCAGGCGCAGCAGGTTCGACACCGCACTGCGCGAACGGCCGACCGATTCGGCCGCCTGTTCGTGCGTGAAACCGAACTCGTCGAGCAGGCGCTGGATACCGTGCGCCTCTTCAAGCGGGTTCAGATCCTCGCGCTGGATGTTCTCGATCAGCGCCATCGCCGCGGCGGCCTGGTCGGACACATCCTTCACGAGCACCGGCACTTCATCGAGGCCCGCCAGGCGCGCCGCGCGGAAACGGCGCTCGCCCGCGATGATCTCGTATTTGTCTGATGAAATGGGCCGTACCAGGATCGGCTGCATCACGCCCTGTGCGCGAATGCTCGCCGCGAGCTCCTGCAGGCTGCCTTCGTCCATCCGCGTCCGCGGCTGGTACTTGCCGGCCTGCAGCTTGCCGAGCGCGAGCGTGTTCGGTGCCCCTTCGATCTTCACCGCTTCGGTGATATCGGCACTGCCGCCGAGCAGCGCTTCGAGGCCACGTCCCAAGCCCTTCTTCTTTGGTACCGCGTTCATGTCTTTCTTCCTCGCTTCGCTCATGTCCGGATCACGACACCTCGAACGCGCGAACGCGGTCGATCATCTCGGCACCGAACTGGAGATACGCTTGCGCACCGCGCGAGCTGCGGTCGAACACGACGCCCGGCAGCCCGTAACTCGGCGCTTCCGCCAGGCGCACGTTGCGCGGAATCACCGCGTCGAACACCTTGTCGCCGAAGTGCGCTTTCAGTTGATCGGAGACTTGCTGCTGCAGCGTGATGCGCGGATCGAACATCACACGCAGCAAGCCGATGATCTTCAGGTCGCGGTTCATGTTCGCGTGAACCTGCTTGATCGTGTTGACGAGGTCAGACAACCCCTCCAGTGCAAAGTACTCGCACTGCATGGGGATCACGACGCCATGCGCCGCGCACAGCCCGTTCAGCGTCAGCAGCGACAGCGTCGGCGGGCAATCGATCAGCACGAAATCGTAGTCGTCGGCCACGTGCTCGAGCGCGGCCTTCAGCCGGCGCTCGCGGTTGTCGATGCTGATCAGTTCGATCTCGGCACCGGACAGCTCGCGGTTCGCGGGCAGCACGTCATAGGTGACGCCGTCCGGCCGGATGCGCGCGTCGGTCACCGACACGCCGTCGACCAGCACCTCGTACACGGTCGCTTCGCAAGCAGCCTTGTCGATCCCGCTGCCCATCGTCGCGTTACCCTGAGGGTCGAGATCGATCAGCAGGACTCGTTGCTCCTGCGCTGCAAGGCTTGCGGCGAGATTGACCGATGTCGTCGTCTTGCCGACGCCCCCCTTCTGGTTCGCAACGCAGAAGATCTTTGCCATCGTTGGTGTGTTCCCTTTACCTTCAAACAAACGGCGCGCCATCGCGCGCCGGCCCTTCAATTCGCTTCGTCGACGGCCACTTCGATCAGATGCCGTTCGGCATCGAGCAGCGGCACCGCCAGCCGTATCGTCTGCTTCACGCGGCTGCCTTCCGGCAACCGTGCAATCTCGTCGTCCGGATGAACACCCTTCATTGCCCAGATCGATCCGCCCGGCGCAACCAGGTGACGAGCAAGTTTAACGAAGTCGGACAGGTCCGCGAAAGCGCGGGAGACGATCATGTCGAATTTTTCCGGCACTTCGACACCCGGCTGCAGCGATTCGACCCGCCCCGTGACCACCGACAGGTTCGCGAGCTTCAGCTCCGCACGCATCTGGGTCTGGAATGCAGACTTCTTCTGCACGATATCGTTCAGCGTGATCTGCCAATCCGGCTCGACGATCGCCAGCACGATACCGGGCAACCCGCCGCCCGAGCCGACGTCGAGCACGCGGGCCGATGCACGGCCACGCAGATGCGGAACGATGGAAAGCGAATCGAGGATGTGCTGGATCAGCATCTGCTTCGGGTCGCGGATCGCGGTCAGGTTGTAGACCGCGTTCCACTTGCCGAGCAGCGCGACGTAGTCGAGCAGCTGGTTGCGTTGTGCATCCGTCAGCGTGAGGTCGAGCGCCGTCGTGCCTTCGACGAGCATCTGTTCCAGTACGTCCCGATTAACCGCCGGCGCGCGACGCGCCGTCATTGTTGCGTCGGGACGGCGCCGTCCCCCTGCTCCGCGGCCGCTTCGGCCGTGCCATTCCGACGGCCCAGGCCGCGACGCTTCAGGTGCACCATCAGCAGCGAGATTGCCGCCGGCGTGACACCCGAGATGCGCGACGCCTGCCCGATCGTTTCCGGCCGGAACTCGTTGAGCTTCTGGCTCACCTCGAACGACAGGCCGCGGACTTCGCGGTAATCGATACCGTCGGGCAGACGCGTGTTCTCGTTCGCATCGTTGCGTTCGATTTCCGATGCCTGCCGCTCGATGTAGCCCTGATACTTGATGCCGATCTCGACCTGCTCCTTGATCTGCTCGAGCAGCACCGGATCGTCGGCCAGCGGCTCTGCGGGGCCGCACTCGCCGCCCTTCAGTCCGCACACACCGTCGTAGCTGATACCCGGACGGCGCAGCAGTTCAGCGAGGCTGTATTCGTGGTCGATCGCCTTGCCGAGGAGCGCGGTCGCCTCTTCCGGCGGCAACGTCTTAGGCGTCACCCACGTCGACTTCAGGCGTTCGGTTTCACGTGAAACAGCGTCGCGCTTCCGGCTGAATGCATCCCAGCGCGCGTCGTCGACGAGCCCCAGTTCGCGGCCGATCTCGGTCAAGCGCATGTCGGCATTGTCTTCACGCAGGCTGAGGCGATACTCGGCGCGGCTCGTAAACATCCGGTACGGCTCGGCCACCCCGCGCGTCACGAGATCGTCGACCAGCACGCCAAGGTAGGCCTGGTCGCGGCGCGGGCACCATGCGTCCTTCTCCTGCACGTAGCGGCCGGCGTTGAGACCGGCCAGCAGCCCCTGCGCGGCCGCTTCTTCATAGCCCGTCGTCCCGTTGATCTGTCCCGCAAAGAACAGCCCGTTGATCGCCTTCGTTTCGAGCGACGCCTTCAGCGCACGCGGGTCGAAGTAGTCGTACTCGATCGCGTAGCCGGGGCGCAGGATATGCGCGTTCTCGAGGCCGCGCATCGAGTGCACGAGCTCGAGCTGGACGTCGAACGGCAGGCTCGTCGAGATCCCGTTCGGGTAGAACTCGTTGGTCGTCAGCCCTTCCGGCTCCAGGAAGATCTGGTGCGATTCCTTAGAAGCGAACCGGTGAATCTTGTCCTCGATCGACGGGCAATAGCGCGGCCCGACGCCTTCGATCACGCCTGTATACATAGGCGAACGGTCGAGGCCACCACGAATGATGTCGTGCGTGCGCTCGTTCGTATGCGTGACCCAGCACGGCAGTTGCTGTGGATGCTGCTCTGCACGGCCCAGGAACGAGAAAACGGGGATCGGATCGAGATCGCCCGGCTGTTCATCCAGCTGCGAGAAGTCGATCGAACGACCATCGATACGCGGCGGCGTACCGGTCTTCAGGCGGCCCTGCGGCAGCTTCAGCTCCTTCAGGCGCGACGACAGCGACACGGCCGCCGGATCGCCCGCACGGCCGCCTGTGTAGTTGTTCAGGCCGACGTGGATCTTGCCGTCGAGGAACGTACCGGCGGTCAGCACGACCGCACGCGCACGGAAGCGGATGCCGATCTGCGTGACGGCGCCCACCACACGGTCGCCTTCGACCATCAGGTCGTCGACAGCCTGCTGGAACAGCCACAGGTTCGGCTGATTCTCGAGCCGATGGCGAATCGCGGCCTTGTACAGGATGCGATCGGCCTGCGCACGCGTCGCGCGCACGGCCGGCCCTTTCGACGAATTGAGGATCCGGAACTGAATACCGCTCTCGTCGGTTGCGGCTGCCATTGCGCCGCCCAGCGCATCGACTTCCTTGACCAGATGGCCCTTGCCAATGCCGCCGATCGACGGATTGCAGCTCATCTGCCCAAGCGTTTCGATGTTGTGGGTCAGCAGTAATGTCTTTGCGCCCATGCGGGCGGACGCCAGCGCGGCTTCCGTGCCGGCATGACCGCCACCGACGACGATGACGTCAAATTCTGTGGGAAAAAGCATGGTGGATTCCGTACGCAGGACGGCGCACGAACCTATCTGAGAAATGTATGGGCCGAATTATAGCGGGTTCGCTTTTCACCCGAAGGCCGTCCGAATGGTAGGGTCTGTGCATTTCGGCGATTTTTCTGTGCTCAGACGCGGAATCCGTGGCGCAGAGCCCGCTCCGGCAACGCTTCCGGCCCGCCGGCAGCACATCGCTGGGCCTGTGCAAAAAAATTCGCTTGCCGGGAAATTTCACGTGGAACACATACCTGTTCGATACCTGTGTCCCGCGCGGCAACCTGGACGGAACACCCTGTGCGACCGCGCCCACCCTCTCCCTCACAGAATTTCGGACGGCTCGCCCGACACTTATCCCCTGTGACCCGGCACAACATCCCCAGTGTGTGGAACAGGCAGCAGCCACCCGCGAACGATGATCCGGATCGTCATCCGCTTGCACAGAGCTTCCGACTGTTTCCGTAGCACTTATCCCCCGGTTACTAGCCGTCGTGTGTCGAGGTCGCATCTCACCCAAAAACAAAAACGGCGTGTTTCACGTGAAACACGCCGCCCGTTTCCCGCCTACCACGCCACCGATCAGGCCGTTTTCTTCGCCAACCCGAGGTACGTTTCGATCACGCGTGGATTCTGCGCGAGTTCGGCCGCCGGCCCTTCCAGCGCAAATTCGCCTGTCTCCAGCACATACCCGTAATCGGAGATCTGCAGGGCAGCACGTGCGTTCTGCTCGATCAGCAGCGTCGCCACGCCCGTACCGCGCAACGCGCTGATGATATGAAAAATCTCCTTCACGATCAGCGGCGCCAGCCCGAGGCTGGGCTCGTCGAGCATCAGCAGATCGGGCTTGCCCATCAGCGCGCGCCCAACCGCAAGCATCTGCCGCTCGCCGCCGGAGAGCGTGCCGGCCGCCTGCTTGCGGCGCTCCTTCAGCCGCGGAAACAGGGTGAACACGTGATCGAGCTGGTCGAGGAAGTTCGCTTCACCGGCCTGCTTGCGCCGATACGCGCCCAATACGAGGTTGTCTTCGACCGTCATCGTGCTGAACAGCTCACGCTTCTCCGGTACGAGGCACATCCCGCGTGCGACGCGCTGCTCGACCGGCAATGCACCGACGTCATGACCGCGGTACACGACCGCACCCGATGCATGCCCGGTCACCGGCAGCGCGCCCATGATCGCGTTCAGCAGCGTCGATTTGCCGGCGCCGTTCGGGCCGATCACGCTGACGATCTGCCCCGCGCCAACCTTGATCGCCGCGCCGTGCAGCGCCTCCACCTTCCCGTATCGGACTGCCAGCCCGCGCACTTCGAGAATCGGCATCGTCGTGTCCGTCATCACTCCACCCCGCCCAGATACGCTTCCAGCACCGCCGGATCCTGCTGCACGTCCTGCGGCAGTCCTTCCGCGATCCGCGTGCCAAACTCCATCACCACCAAACGATCGGTGAGATTCATCACGAAATCCATGTCGTGTTCCACGAGCAACACGCTCATGCCTTCCGCCTTCAGCCGCCGCAGCAGATCGGCGAGTTGCTGCTTCTCCTGGTAACGCAGCCCGGCGGCCGGCTCGTCGAGCAGCAGCAGCGTCGGATCGCAGCACAGCGCCCGCGCGATTTCCAGAATCCGCTGCTGCCCCAGCGCAAGGCTGCCCGCTTCGTCGTACATGTGCTTTTCAAGCCCGACGCGGCGGATCTGGCGTGCGGCCTCAGCCAGCAGCTGCGCTTCCTCATGGGCATTGAGCCGCGCGACGCTGCGCCACACGCCCGTACGGCCACGCAGGTGCGCACCGATCGCGACGTTTTCGAGCACCGTCATCGCCGGCAACAGCTTCACGTGCTGGAACGTCCGGCCGATGCCGCGGCGGACGATCTGGCGCGATGTGAGCCCGTCGATACGCTCGCCACGGAACGTGATCGTGCCGCCGGTCGGCTTCAGCACACCCGTCACGAGGTTGAACGTGGTCGACTTGCCGGCGCCGTTCGGGCCGATCAGCCCGATGATCTGCCCCGCTTTCACGTCGAAGCTGACGTCGTTGACGGCCACGAGCCCGCCGAACTGCTTGCGCGCGTTGTCGACGACGAGCAGCGGCTCGCCGGCCGTCGGCTTCGCGCGCTGCGGCAATGGATCGGCGTGCTCGGGCACATGCGCGCGCGGCCCGCGCGGGAACAGCCTCGCGGCGAACGGCCACACGCCCTGGCGCGCGTACTGCAGCAGCAGCACCATCAGCACGCCGAACACGATGATCTCGAAGTTGCCTTCCGAGCCGAGCAGCTTCGGCAGCAGCGTCTGCAGATAGTCCTGCAGCACGGTCAGGATCGCCGCGCCGAGCACCGCGCCCCACACGTGCGACACGCCGCCGACCACGGCCATGAACAGGAACTCGATCCCGTGGTTCAGCCCGAACGGCGTCGGATTCACCGCGCGCTGCAGGTGCGCGTACAGGAAGCCCGATACGGCCGCCAGCACGGCCGCATAGACGAAGATCACGACGCGCATCCACGCGGTATTCACGCCCATCGCCTCGGCCATCACGCCGCCGCCGCGCAGCGCGCGGATCGCACGGCCCGGGCGGCTGTTCAGCAGGTTCTGCACCGACACGATCGCGGCCAGCACGACGGCCCAGATCAGGAAATACAGGCTGCGCCCGCTGCCAAGCTCGATGCCGAACAGGTTCAGCGCCGGAATCCCGTTGATGCCGTCGTACTTGCCGAGCAGTTCGAGGTTGCCGAACAGGTAGAACAGCGCGAGGCCCCACGCAATCGTGCCGAGCGGCAGGAAGTGGCCGGACAGCCGCATCGTGACCGCGCCGAGCACGAGCGCGACGAGCGCCGTCAGTACGACGCCGACGATCAACGCGAGCCACGGCGACACGCCGTATCGCGTCGTCAGGAAAGCGGTCGCATAGGCGCCGATGCCGACGAACGCGGCCTGCCCGAAGCTCGTCATCCCGCCGACGCCCGTCAGCAGCACGAGCCCGATCGCGACGATCGCGTAGAGGCCGATGTAGTTCAGCAGCGTGATCCAGTATTCGGGCACCTGCAGCGCACCAGGCAGCACCGGCAGCGCGAACAGCACCACGAGAAACACCCAGAAGGTCTTGTTGCGTACCATCGTCGTCATCGTGTCACTCCTCTTCCTCTTCCGCGTGCGGCGTCGCGAAACTCCGCCACAGCAGCACCGGAATGATCAGCGTGAACACGATCACCTCCTTGTACGCGCTCGCCCAGAACGACGAATACGATTCGAGCACGCCGACGAGCAGCGAGCCGGCGGCAGCAAGCGGATAACTGACGAGGCCGCCGATGATCGCGCCGACGAAGCCCTTCAGGCCGATCAGGAAGCCCGAGTCGTAGTAGATCGTCGTCAGCGGGCCGACGAGGATCCCGGACAGCACGCCGAGCCCCGCCGCGAACGTGAACGCGAGCCGCCCTGCCTCGGTCGTGCCGATGCCGACGAGCCGCGCGCCGAGCCGGTTCACCGACGTCGCGCGCAGCGCCTTGCCGGCGATCGTGCGGCCGAAGTACACGTAGAGCGCGCCGATCAGCACGAGTGCCGTCACGACGACCAGGATGCTCTGCACCGACACGGTCATGCTGCCGATCGCGAGCGACGCATCCGAGAACCCGTTGGTGCGCGAACCCTCCGCGCCGAACATCACGAGCCCGAGGCCGACCATCGCGAAGTGGACGGCGACCGACACGATCAGCAGCAGCAGCGTCGTGCCTTCGGCGATCGGCTGGTACACGAGCCGGTAGACGAACGGCCCCATCGGCACGACGATCGCAAGCGTCAGCGCGATCTGCGCGAGCATCGGCAGCGGCTGCGCGGCAAAGCTGCGCGTGATCGCGAACACCGCGAGCGGCAGCAGGATGTAGCGGCTGCCGAGTGTCGCGAGTGTGCGGCCGAGCTGATGGCGCCGTTCGCGATGCCGGATCAGGCCGCCGACTTCGAGCAGGAAGCACGCGATGCCCATCACGAACAACAGCCAGCAGGTGGCGGGAAATTTCTGCGCCTGCAACGCGGCAAGCGTCAGCGCACCGTAGGCGACGAATTCGCCCTGGGGAATGAAGATCACCCGCGTGACGGAAAACACCAGCACGAGCGCCAGCGACAGCAATGCATATATGGCGCCGGTCGTGATGCCGTCTTGCGCGAGGATCGCTGCAATCGAGAGATCCATACGTTTCGTGTATCGAGAATGCTGCGGAGAAACGAAAGACGGAAACGGCCGGGGCGCGCGGACGGCAAGACCGGTGCGCAGGCACCCGGCGACGGGCCCCGGCGGTTCCAGGCGGCACGGGCGCGACCCGTCGGGCCCCGCCCCCTGCCGACGGCACGCACGGCGCCGTTCGCGCCGCGCACGCCGGTTTCACGTGATGCTTACTCGGCCTGCAGCTTCCACTTGCCGTCGACGATCTGCACCATCACGCGCGCACGCGTATCGAAGCCGTTGTGATCGGTCGGCGTCATGTTGATCACGCCGTGCGACACGGGCAGGTCCTTCACGCTTTCGAGCGACGCGCGCAGCGCTTCGCGGAACGCCTCGGTGCCCGGCTGGCCCTTCTTCAGCGCTTCCGGAATCGCACGCTGCAGCAGCAGCCCCGCATCCCACGCATGGCCGCCGAACGTCGCCAGCGAGCCCGCGCCGTAGGCCTTCTCGTATGCGGCCTTGTACCCGAGCGCCGGTTTCTTCACCGGATTCGAATCGGGCAGCTGGTCGGTCACGAGCACCGGGCCGGCCGGCAGGATCTCGCCTTCACAGTCCTTGCCGCACACACGCAGGAAGTCGTTGTTCGCGACGCCGTGCGTCTGGTACACCTTGCCCTTGTAGCCGCGCTCCTTCAGCGTCTTCGCCGGCAGCGCCGCCGGCGTGCCCGAGCCGGCGATCAGCACCGCGTCGGGATTCGAGCCCATCAGCTTCAGCACCTGCCCCATCACCGACGCGTCGGTACGGTTGAAGCGCTCGTTCGACACGACCTTCAGGCCGTTCTTCGCGGCCGCCGCGTTGAACGTGTTGTACCAGCTGTCGCCGTATGCATCGGCGAAGCCGATGAAGCCGACCGTCTTCACGCCGTGCTTCGCCATGTAGCCGGCGATCGCGTCGGCCATCAGCTGGTCGTTCTGCGGCACCTTGAACATCCAGGCGCGCTTCGCGTCCATCGGCGAGATGATCTGCGCGCTCGCCGCGAGCGAGATCGTCGGCGTCTTGCCCTGCGACACGGGATCGAGCATCGCGAGCGAGTTCGGCGTGACGGACGAACCGATGATCGCGTCGACGTGATCCTCGTCGATCAGCTTGCGCACGTTCTGCACCGCGCGGCTCGTGTCGGATGCGTCGTCGAGCACGATGTACTGCACGCTCTTGCCCGAGATTTCCTTCGGCAGCAGCGCGATCGTGTTCTTTTCCGGAATCCCGAGCGACGCGGCCGGCCCGGTGGCCGACAGCGTCACGCCGATCTTCACCTGCGCCGACGCCGTGGCGGCCGCGCACACGAGGCCCGCGGCAAGCAGAACTTCCATCCATCGATTCATCTTCATTTATGTCGTCTCCAAACGCTGCTCGAAAAAGCCACGGGTCGCTCGGGCGGCTCCCGGTCTCCAAACAAGTTAATAATTTAACTATCTCGCCTTGCCCCGCCTACACTCGTTTTCCCGTGACACGCCGGCGCCGCCATCGAGCCCCGCCGATACCGCACATGCACGCGCCGCAGCGCGTGCCGAAACGATCGTTCGGCCGCCACGATGCGCGGCGGCAATGTCGTCAGGATGAAGGGAACGGAGAAAAGCGGCGCTGCGCGAAACGTGATCGATGCGGGCGCAACGATCGCCGGAAGGTCGGCCGGCCGGGCCTGATACGGCTCCACGCGCGGGCGATGCAGGATCGGAAAAACGGCCGTTCATGCGAATGCGAACGACACATCGGATGCGAACGCAACGACCGGACACACCATCGTGCCGGCAGATTGCATCGGAACGCACATGCCGGCCGCAGGGCGGCTCGTGAAAGCCCGGGCATACCGGTGCACGTCCGCCCCCGAACAAGCGGCGCCAGCCGCCCCTCCCGCCCCGATCCTTCGTCCCGCGCTTCTCATCCAACCGCACTCCCTCTTCTGCATTGTGCTTGTAGGAGAACTGCCGACCGTTTTCCCGACCGCACGGTCGGCGAAAGCTGAGTGTAACGGACGCTTTTTGCGCACGCCAACCGGGTAAGCCCGGACGGCATGCGCACGGCTGCGCGCCGGCGGCGATCGACCGGCAGGAATGGATGAAATCGGGGGACGGGATGACGCGCGAGTGACGCGAGGCAGAACACGGGCGCGCGGAACGCAGCGCGATTCGCCTGCACCGTCGATGGAAATTCGTGCACCAAATGAAAAAGCGCTGTTGGATTCCGTCCAACAGCGCTTTAGGGTCCGGGCACTTTGTGCCTCGATTGTCTCCTCGTTCTCCACCTGCAAATTCGTTTCGCGGTGCATCAGAACTGAAGTGAATCTTAAAGAGGCTTAAGCACCACGGCAACTTAGCATTTACCCCTATGGTGCATCGCCGCACGAAAATGGGGCAGCAGCCAGCCGCGCGGTGCCGCCCCGAGCGCGCTGCGACGCGCTTCACGAGCATGCCGGATGGTGCTTCGCATCAACCCGCGGCGACGTGCGCGGCATGCGCTCAGGAGGCCCTGAGCGGCTTGATCCGCGCGACCATCTCGCCGACGATGCCGCGCCGGAAGGCGAGCACGCATACGATGAAGATCAGCCCCGTGACGATCGTCGCCGATTCGCCGAGCGAATGGAACCACGCGACGCCCGTCGTCGACGCGAGCCATTCGCCGATGTCGCCGAGCCGGTCTTCGAGCGCGACGATCAGCGCGGCGCCGAGCAGCGGCCCGAACAGCGTGCCCATGCCGCCGACGAGCGTCATCAGCACGACGAGGCCCGACATCGTCCAGTACGCGTCCGACAGCGTCTCGAAGCCGAGCACGAGCACCTTCAGCGAGCCGGCCAGCCCCGCGATGCCTGCCGACAGGATGAACGCGAGCAGCTTGAAACGATCGGTGTCGTAGCCGAGCGAGATCGCGCGCGCCTCGTTCTCCTTGATCGCGACGAGCACCTGGCCGAACGGCGAATGCACGACCCGCACGATGAACGCGCACGCGGCGACGACCACCGCCACCACGACGTAGTACAGCGCGACGTCGTTCGACAGGTCGAGCAGCCCGAACAGGTGGCCGCGCGGCACGCCCTGCAACCCGTCTTCGCCGTGCGTGAACGGCGCCTGCAGGTAGATGAAATAGACCATCTGCGCGAACGCGAGCGTGATCATCGCGAAGTAGATGCCCTGCCGGCGGATCGCGAACAGCCCGACGACGAGCCCGAGCAGCGTCGCGGCGACGGTGCCGACGAGCACCCCGAGTTCCGGCGTGGAGCCGAGCGTCTGCATCGAATAACCGGTCGCATAACCGGCGGTCGCGAGGAACATCGCATGGCCGAACGACAGCAGCCCCGTATAGCCGATCAGCAGGTTGAATGCGGCCGCGAACAGCGCGAACGTGAGCACCTTCATCACGAACACCGGGTACGCGCCGATGAACGGCGCGGCGAGCAGTGCGGCAAGCAGCACGCCGTAGAGCACTTTTCTCTGCATCATTTTTCCTTGCCGAAGAGGCCCGCCGGGCGGAACAGCAGCACGATCGCCATGATCACGAACACGACGGTGGCCGACGCTTCGGGGTAGAACACGCGCGTGAAACCCTCGATCACGCCGAGCATCAGGCCCGTGACGATCGAGCCGAGGATCGACCCCATCCCGCCGATCACGACCACCGCGAACACGGTGATGATCATCGGCTGGCCCATCAGCGGCGACACCTGGATCACCGGCGCGGCCAGCACGCCCGCGAACGCCGCGAGCGCGACGCCGAAGCCGTAGGTGAGCGTGATCATCATCGGCACGTTCACGCCGAATGCCTCGACGAGCTTCGGGTTCTCGGTGCCCGCGCGCAGGTAGGCGCCGAGGCGCGTCTTCTCGATCACGAACCAGGTCACGAGACACACCGCGAGCGACGCGACGACCACCCACGCGCGGTAGTTCGGCAGGAACATGAAGCCGAGGTTGGTGGCGCCGGACAGCTGCGACGGCACGTCGTACGGCTGGCCGGACGAGCCGTAGATCGACCGGAACACGCCTTCGACGACCAGCGTGAGCCCGAACGTGAGCAGCAGCCCGTACAGGTGATCGAGCTTGTACAGCCAGCGCAGCATCGAGCGTTCGATCAGGATCCCGAACGCACCGACGACCAGCGGCGCGATCACGAGCATCGCCCAGTACGGCAGCCCGAAGTACGACAGGCCCATCCACGCGAGCATCGCGCCCAGCATGAACAGCGCGCCGTGCGCGAAGTTGATCACGTTGAGCAGCCCGAAGATCACCGCGAGCCCGAGGCTCAGGATCGCGTAGAACGAGCCGTTGACGAGCCCGAGCAGCAACTGGCTCAGCATCGCCGGCAACGGAATGCCAAAGATTTCCATCGACTTAGCCGTCAGTATGAGTTTCGTTGCGCGCGCAACCTTCCCGGGATACGCACGCGGGCGGCGCAGCGGGGCACATCGCTGCGGCCGCCACCGTGCGGCGCGCAACTCGCGCGCCGCCAAGCCCCGCTTACTTCCACAACGCGCAGCGCGATTCCTGCTTGGTCCCGAACGCCTGTTCGCCCGGAATCGTCGCGAGCACCTTGTAGTAATCCCACGGCTCCTTCGATTCAGCAGGCTTCTTCACTTCCATCAGGTACATGTCGTGGATCATGCTGCCGTCCGTGCGGATGTAGCCCTTCGCGTAGAAGTCGTTGATCTTGATCTTCTTCAGCTCGGCCATCACCTTGTCGGAATCGGTCGTGCCGGCGGCCTGGACCGCCTTCAGGTAGGTCGTCACCGACGAGTAGTCGGCCGCCTGCAGGCTCGACGGCATCTTCTTCATCTTGCCGAAGTAGCGTTGCGCCCACTGGCGCGACGCCGCATCGCGGTTCCAGTACCAGCTGTCGGTCAGCACGAGGCCCTGCGTCGTCTCGAGGCCGAGGCTGTGCACGTCGTCGATGAACATCAGCAGCGCGGCGAGCTTCATCGTCTTCGTGATGCCGAACTCCTTCGCGGCCTTGATCGAGTTGATCGTGTCGCCGCCCGCGTTCGCGAGGCCGAGGATCTGCGCCTTCGACGCCTGCGCCTGCAGCAGGAACGACGAGAAATCCGACGCGGACAGCGGGTGACGCACCGTGCCGAGCACCTGGCCGCCGTTCGCCTTCACGACATCCGACGTGTTCTTCTCGAGCGCCTTGCCGAATGCGTAGTCGGCGGTCAGGAAGAACCAGCTCTTGCCGCCCTGCTTCACCACCGCCGAACCGGTGCCCTTCGCGAGCGCCATCGTGTCGTATGCGTAGTGGACCGTGTACGGCGTGCACTGCTCGTTCGTCAGCGTGTCGGCGCCCGCGCCGATGTTGATGTAGACCTTCTTCTTCTCGCCCGCGACCTGGTTCATCGACAGCGCGGTGGCCGAGTTCGTGCCGCCGACCAGCAGGTCGAGCCCGCCGCGGTCCATCCATTCGCGCGCCTTCGACGCGGCGATGTCGGCCTTGTTCTGGTGATCGGCATAGACGACCTCGATCGGCTTGCCGAGCACCTTGCCGCCGAAATCGGCGACCGCCATGCGGATCGCCTCCAGGCCGCCCTGCCCGTCGATATCCGCGTAAAGCCCCGACATGTCGGTGATGAAGCCGATCTTCACGGTATCCGCGGCCTGCGCGGCGCCGGTGGTGAACGCGGCGGCCGCGAGCGCGAGACAGGCGTGTGCGAGGGTCTTCATTTTCATTGACGTCTCCTGTTGTTCTGATGCGTTGTGGTTGTTCGAGGCCGCCACGGCTAGCGGCGAGAGAGACGGGGCGGCGTCACACCCCGAGCAGGTCGTGCAGGGTCGGCATCTTGCTTTCCAGTTCGGCCGCCTGGAAATGTTCGACGATGCTGCCGTGCTCCATCACGTAGAACCGGTCGGCGAGCGGCGCCGCGAAGCGGAAATTCTGTTCGACCATCACGATCGTGTAGCCGCGCGCCTTCAGCGCGACGATCATTCGCGCCAGCGACTGCACGATCACTGGCGCGAGGCCTTCGGAGATCTCGTCGAGCAGCAGCAGGTTCGCGCCGGTGCGCAGGATCCGCGCGACCGCGAGCATCTGCTGCTCGCCGCCGGACAGCCGCGTGCCCTGGCTCTGCCGGCGCGATGCGAGGTTCGGGAACATCGCGTAGATCTCGTCGATCGACATCGCGTGATCGCGCGGCCCGATCGGCGGCGGCAGCATCAGGTTCTCCTCGCACGACAGGCTCGAGAAGATCCCGCGCTCCTCCGGGCAGTAGCCGACACCGAAATGCGCGATGCGGTGTGTCGCGAGGCCGATCGTCTCGTTGCCCGCGACCTTGATCGACCCGCTGCGGCGGCCCGTGAGGCCCATGATCGCGCGCAGCGTCGTCGTGCGGCCCGCGCCGTTGCGGCCGAGCAGCGTGACGACCTCGCCGCGATGCACCGTCAGGTCGACACCGTGCAATATGTGGGATTCCCCGTACCAGGCCTCCAGGCCCGTGATCTCCAGCGCGGGCGTACCGCTTTCGACGCCGCTCAATTCGCGTTCCTCCCGTTCGCTGTGCTTCATGCGTGCGCCCCCGCGAGCGCCGCGTCGGCGCTGCCCATGTAGGCTTCGATGACGAGCGGATTCTTCGACACTTCCGCATACGAGCCTTCGGCCAGCACCTCGCCGCGTTGCAGGACGGTGATCGTGTCGGAGATGCCCGCGATCACGTTCATGTTGTGCTCGACCATCAGGATCGTGCGGCCGCTCGCGACCTTCTTGATCAGTGCGGTCACGCGATCGACGTCCTCGTGGCCCATCCCTTGCGTGGGCTCGTCGAGCAGCATCAGCTCGGGCTCCATCGCGAGCGTGGTCGCGATCTCCAGTGCGCGCTTGCGGCCGTATGCGAGTTCGACGGTCGGCACCTGCGCGAAATCGGTGAGGCCGACCTGCGTGAGCAGATCCATCGCACGGTCGTCGAGCCGCTTGAGCGTGCGTTCGCTGCGCCAGAAATGGAATTCGGTGCCGAGCGCGCGCTGCAGGCCGATGCGCACGTTCTGCAGTGCGGTCAGGTGCGGAAAGACGGCCGAGATCTGGAACGAACGGATGATGCCGCGCCGCGCAACCTGCGCGGGCCGCTCGTCGGTGATGTCGATCCCGTTGAAGACGATCTGGCCGGCCGTCGGTGTCAGGAATTTGGTGAGGAGGTTGAAGCAGGTCGTCTTGCCCGCGCCGTTCGGTCCGATCAACGCATGGATCGCACCGCGACGCACACGCAGGTTCACGCCGTTGACGGCCGTGAAACCCCTGAATTCCTTGGTCAGTCCGCGTGTTTCCAGAATCGTGTCGCCGAGAATCATGTTCCCTTCCGTACGAAGTCAGGCGAAGCACCGGGAAGATTCGCGCGAAGCGGCCGCGAAACACGTCAGCGGATGAGCAGGCTGCCCCGGGCGCCGTGTTACGCCTCGAGGGTGGTCTCCCGCGCCGACGCGTATGCACACTGCGCCACATTGTCTCGCCGTTGGTGCAGTGCAATCATCGGGATTTGCACTTATAGGGCTGGCCGCCATGTCGCACGCGGCCGTGCACGGTTTTTCGCCACGTTTTTTGACACGTGCATCATCGACCGTTGCCTCTTCGCACGGCGCAGCAGGCACGCAACACGAAAGCCGTGCGACTGCACGGCTTGCATGGATCTTGCCGGTGAAGCGACGCAATCGACACGATCGGCGCCGGCAGCTTGTTTCGCATATCGAATCAGCGGGCGTCATCATGACGGCCCGCTGTCGTGCGTGTCAGCGTTCCGTCACGCGGCCGTCGCCGCGGGCTCCGTTCGCACCGTCGTCGCTTCGCGCGCCGCGCGGCGATCGGCACGGATCATGTCGCTCGCGCGCTCGGCGATCATCAGCGTCGGCGAATTGGTATTGCCCGATGTAATGAAGGGCATCACCGACGCATCGACGATCCGCAGCCCGGCGATCCCGCGTACACGCAGCCGGCTGTCGACGACCGCACGCTCGTCGTCGGCCCGCCCCATCCGGCAGGTGCCGACCGGGTGGAAGATCGTCGTGCCGACGGCGCCCGCCGCTTCGATCAGCTCGGCTTCGCTGCGGTATTGCGTGCCGGGCAGGATTTCCTCGGGCCGATAACGCGCGAGCGCCGGCGCGGACGCGATCCGGCGCGTGAGGCGCAACGCGTTCGCGGCGACGTGGCGATCGTGGTCGGTCGACAGATAGTTCGGCGCGATTGCGGGTGCGACACCCGGATCGGCGCTCGCGACATGCACGCTGCCGCGCGACGTCGGCCGCAGATGGCACACGGACGCCGTAAATGCATTGAAGCTGTGCAGCGGCTCGCCGAAACGTTCAAGCGACAGCGGCTGCACGTGGTATTCGAGATCGGGGCGCGTGAGTGCCGGATCGTCGGGATCGGATTTCGCGAATGCGCCGAGCTGCGACGGCGCCATCGACATCGGCCCGCGCTGCAGCAACGCATATTCCGCGCCGATCATCAGCTTGCCCCACCAGTGCGCGGACAGCGTGTTGAGCGTGCGCACGCCTTCGACGCGAAACGCCATCCGCAATTGCAGGTGATCCTGCAGGTTTTCGCCGACGCCCGGCAGATCCTGCACGACGTCGATGCCGAGCGCCTGCAGCCGCCGGCCGTCGCCGATGCCCGACAGTTCGAGCAGCTGCGGCGAATTCACGGCGCCGGACGTCAGCAGCACCTCCGCGCGCGCCCGCGCAACGTAATCGGTGCCGCCGCCGCGATATTCGACGCCGACCGCGCGCCGCCCGTCGAAAATCACGCGCTGCGCGTGCGCGCCGGTGATCACGGTCAGGTTCGGGCGCGCCATCGCGGGCCGCAGGAACGCCTTCGACGTATTCCAGCGCACGCCGCGCTTCTGGTTCACCTCGAAATAACCGACCCCGGAATTGTCGCCGCGGTTGAAGTCGTCGGTTGCCGGGATGCCCGTCTGCTGCGCGGCCTGCGCGAACGATTCGAGGATCTCCCAGCGCAGCCGCTGCTTCTCGACACGCCAGTAACCGCCCGCGCCGTGTGCGTCGCTCGCGCCCGCATGGTGATCCTCGCTGCGCTTGAAGATCGGCAGCACGCTGTCCCACGACCAGCCGGCGTCGCCGGTTTCCTGCGCCCAGCTGTCGTAATCCTCGCGCTGGCCGCGCATGTAGATCATCCCGTTGATCGACGAGCAGCCGCCGAGCACGCGGCCGCGCGGATACGACAGTGCCCGGCCGTTGAGCGCCGCTTCGGGTTGGGTCTTGTACAGCCAGTCGGTGCGCGGGTTGCCGATGCAATACAGGTAGCCGACCGGGATGTGGATCCAGTGATAGTCGTCCTTGCCGCCTGCTTCGAGCAGCAGCACGCGGATGTCGGGATCCTCGGTCAGGCGATTCGCGAGCACGCAGCCCGCGGTGCCCGCGCCGACGATCACGTAGTCGAATTCGCCTTCGAGCGTGCGTGGAGTACTCACGGCGTGTCCCCTTCTTCGTTGTTGTGCGCCGCGCGGCGCGGTGCCGCGCGCATTTTCAGCATAGTGCGTCGCGGCCCGCGCTGGCGGCCGCGCGACACGACCGATGAAGCGTACTCCCGCCGCCGGCTGGCGATCCAATGAGTTATGCTGAACTGCGTTATAAGCCGCGCTCATATCACGACGATGGATCTCACCCTGCTCCGTGCGTTCGCGACGGTCGCACGCGAAGGCAACCTGACACGCGCCGCCGTGCAGCTGCACCTGACGCAGCCGGCCGTCAGCCTGCAGATCAAGCATCTGCAGGAAACGCTCGGCGTCACGCTGTTTACGCGCACGTCGCGCGGGCTCGCGCTCACGCGCGACGGCCAGACCCTGCTGCCGCATGCGGAACGCGCGCTCGCCGCGGCCGCCGACGTACAGCGCGCCGCTGCTGCGCTGCGGCACGAGGTGCGCGGCCGGCTGCGGATCGGCACGATCCTCGATCCGGGCTTCCTGCGGCTCGGCGGCTTCCTGCGCGCGCTCGTCGAGACCCATCCGCAGATCGAAACCGCGCTGCGGCACGGGATGTCGGGGTGGGTCATCGAACAGGTGCGCACGCAGGCGCTCGACGTCGGCTACTACATCGGCCGGCCAGGCGAGGACGATCCGCTCGACGGCGCACTGTTCCACACCGTCACGCTCACGCAGTTCGAGTACCGCGTGCTCGCGCCAGCCGGATGGAAGGAGCGCGTACAGCGCGTGAACGACTGGCGCTCGCTGGCCACGCTGCCGTGGATCTGGACGCCGCCGGCATCCGCGCACCACCGGCTGCTGTCGCGGCGCTTCGCCGACGCCGGAGCGCAGCCGCTCAAGGTTGCCGAGGTCGACCAGGAGCAGTCGATGCTCGATCTCGTCAAATCGGGCATCGGATTGACGCTCGCGCGCGACTCGACCGCGCTGGCCGAAGCGCACGCGCATGCGCTGACGATCGTCGAACGCGTGACGGTGCCGACCGAACTGACGTTCGTGACGCTCGCCGAGCGGCGCGACGAACCGGCGATCGCGGCGGCGCTGCGGCTGATCGAAGCGCAATGGGCGATATGAGCGGCGCTGATGAAAGTGCGCGTGCCGGGCGTCGGGCGTCGGGCACCCCGCTGCCGGGCACGACACGCGTCATCGCGCCGCAGCCCGCCCCCGCCGTCACGCCACCGTCTCCGCGTTTTTGCTAGATTGTGCGTTCGCACACCGCGAGACCCCGATTGAAGGAGACCCGCATGGCCCGCAACATCGAGATCAAAGCCCGCGCCCGCGAATTCGACCAGCTGCGCGAACAGGCGGCCAAACTCGCGACCGAAGCGCCGCTCTTCTATCGGCAGCAGGATTTCTTCTATGACGTGCCGCGCGGCCGGCTGAAGCTGCGCCGCTTCGAGGACGGCACGCCGGCCGAACTGATCTTCTACCAGCGCGACGACCGCGACGGCCCGAAGGCGTCGTACTACACGCGCAGTCCGGTGACGAACCCCGACGCGATGCACGCGCTGCTCGCCACCGCGCTGACCACGCGCGGAATCGTGACGAAGGAACGGCACGTGTACCTGGCGGGCCGCACGCGCATCCATCTCGACCGCGTCGACGGCCTCGGCGATTTCATCGAACTGGAAGTCGTGCTCGGCCCCGACGACGACGAAGCCGGCGGCGAAGCCGAAGCGCACGCCGTGTTCGCGAAGCTCGGCGTGTCGCCGGACGATCTCGTCGCGGTCGCATACGTCGACCTGCTGAACGCCGACACGCAGCCCGAAGCGGCCTGATCCGGCCCTGCGCCGGGGCGGCGCAACCCGCGCCGCCTTCGACCCTGACGCCCCGCCGCCCTGTCGTCCTGTCGTCCTGTCGTCCTGTCGTCCTGTCGTCCTGTCGTCCTGTCGCCGTGTCAGGCCGCGCCGGGCGCCAGGTGCGCGAGCGGCAGCGCGCCGTTGCGCTTGAAGGTCGTCAGCACGATGTTCGAGCGCACGCTGTCGACGCCCGGCACGCGCATCAGCTTCTTCATCACGAACTGCGACAGCGCGTTCAGGTCGGGCGCGACGATTCGCAGCAGGTAGTCCGCGTCGCCCACCACCGCATGGCATTCGAGCACTTCGGGCAGCACGTCGATCTGCTGCTGGAACTGCTCGATGATCGAATCGCCGTGGTGCTTGAGCTTGAGACTCGTGAACGCGGTGACGCCGAGCCCGAGCTTTTCGGGCCGGAGCATCACGCGGTAGCCTTCGATCACGCCGGCCGCTTCGAGCCGCTGCAGCCGCCGGCCGATCTGCGACGGCGACAGCGGCACCTCCTCGCCGAGCTGCTGATGCGTCGCGCGGCCGAAGCGCTGCAGCACGTCCAGCAGCGCGAGATCGAAGTGATCGAGTTCCAGCATGAGCATTCTCCGCATTGATCCTTGATTTGATGCGCGATTATCGCATCATCGTGCGAATCAACGCCAATATTGCGCCCATTCCGCGTGCAGCCCGCTCTACACTTGCATGGTTCACAACCGCCACGTGCAGAGCCAGATCATGTCCACCGTCGTCACCGCGAAACTGCAGGAGCAGTTCGATGCGGGCCTCGAAACCCGCGCCGATTTCACCATCGACCAGCCGCTCGCGCGATACGGCCAGGTCGACCACGCGGTGTGGAAGCAGCTCTATGCACGCCAGTCGGCGCTGCTGCGCGGGCGCGCGTGCGACGCGTTCGTCGCGGGGCTCGGGAAGATCGACCTGCCGGCCGATCGCGTGCCGTCGTTCGCCGACGTGAACCGCCAGCTGAAGCCGGCAACGGGCTGGGAGATCGTCGCCGTGCCGGGCCTCGTGCCCGACCGCGTGTTCTTCGAGCATCTCGCGAACCGGCGCTTCCCGGTCACCTGGTGGATGCGCCGCCCCGACCAGCTCGACTACCTGCAGGAACCCGACTGCTTCCACGATCTCTTCGGCCACGTGCCGCTGCTGATCGACCCGGTGTTCGCCGACTACATGCAGGCGTACGGCCGCACCGCGCTCGCGGTCGCCGACGACGAAGCGGCGCTGGCGCGGCTCGCGCGACTCTACTGGTATACGGTGGAATTCGGGTTGATCCGCGATCCGCGCGGCACGAACGGCCTGTCGATCTACGGTGCCGGGATCGTGTCGAGCAAGGGCGAAAGCCTGTACAGCCTCGAAAGCGCGGCGCCGAACCGGCTCGGCTTCGACCTCGAGCGCGTGATGCGCACGAAGTACCGGATCGACACGTTCCAGAAGACCTACTTCGTGATCGACGATTTCGCGCAGCTGTTCGCGCTCGCCGACGTCGACGGCCGCGCGCTGGCCGACCGGCTGGCGGCGCTGCCCGAGTTCGCGGCCGGCGCGGTGCTCGATACCGATCGCGTGCTGCATCTCGGCACCGGCGAAGGCTGGCCCGACGACGCCGACGCGTGACCCGCGAGCGGGCGCCGATGGTCTCCGGATGGCCGCCCCGGATGCCCGTCGCCGGATGGCCGTCCCACAACTATGAAACAATGACCGGTGCCGGCTTCGTCGCGCGGCGCAGCCGCGCGCGGGCGCCGTTACCGAACGAGAGGTGCAAGATGATCCACAAGCTCACATCAGAAGAACGCAAGACCCGGCTCGAAGGCCTGCCGCTCTGGTCGGCCGTACCGGGCCGCGACGCGATCCAGCGCAGCCTGCGCTTCGCCGATTTCAACGAAGCCTTCGGCTTCATGACGCGCGTCGCGATCAAGGCGCAGGAAATGAACCACCATCCGGAATGGTTCAACGTGTACAACCGCGTCGACATCACGTTGTCGACCCACGACGCCGACGGCCTGACCGAACGCGACATCGAACTGGCGCTTTTCATCGACCTTGCCGGCGCGCACGCGAAACCGGCCGCCTGACACTTTCCTCTACCGCCGCGCGTCCTTCGATGCGCGGCGCGTCAACTTTTCATTTCGATGAACGTTTTCTAGGATGTAGTCAGCGAAAGCCTTCAGCTTTCCAAGCCATCCTTAAGGCGCACGTAAGTCTCGTACGCATTCCGTGCCTTGGGGTCCAAACCTTCCAGTTGCAGCGCGCCTTGGCGCTGTACAATCAGCAGCGCATACGGCTTGGAAAGCGCGCTGGCCTCTTCGCAGAGTTTGAGTTCGTCGCCGCTCGACGGCGAGCGGGCGCGCCAGAAATTGATCGCGGCTTCTAGGTCGTTGATCGAAATATCGGACATGATTGGATTTAATCGTTCGCTGGCCGCCATGCTTGATGTCAGGTGTCGCGGCACCCCTGTGGAAACGGCGTCGTGCTGTCCGCGTGCCTGAACCGCCAACCCATTGTACTTGAGCGAACTTCATGCGACTCCTTCTGATCGAAGACGACCGCCCCATCGCACGCGGTATCCAGAGCAGCCTCGAGCAGGCTGGCTTCACCGTCGACATGGTGCATGACGGCATCTTTGCCGAACAGGCGCTGGCACAGAATCGCCACGAACTCGTGATCCTCGACCTCGGCCTGCCGGGCATCGACGGGATGACGCTGCTCACGCGCTTCCGCCAGACCAACCGCCACACGCCCGTCATCGTGCTGACCGCACGCGACGAGCTGAACGACCGGATCCAGGGCCTGAACTCCGGCGCCGACGACTACATGCTCAAGCCGTTCGAGCCGGCCGAGCTCGAAGCGCGCATCCGCGCGGTGATGCGCCGCAGCGGCCCGCACAGCGACATGCCGCGCCCGGAAGTGTCGCTCGGCGGCGTCCGCCTGTCGGGCGTCGATCGCCGCATCTTCAACGATGACAAGCCGCTCGAACTGTCGCCGCGTGAATTCGCGGTGCTCGAAATGCTGCTGCTGCGTCACGGCCGCGTCGTCAGCAAGGCCCAGCTGCAGGATCACCTCACGCACTTCGGCGGCGATCTCGGCGACACCGCGATCGAAGTCTACGTGCACCGCGTGCGCAAGAAACTCGAGCAGTGCCGCGTCGAAATCGTCACGGTGCGCGGCTTCGGCTACCTGCTGCAGGAAATCCGCCAGACGGCGAGCGTCTGAACGGCGGTGCGGCGCACCGGCCGGCCTCGCCCGCCGGCGCGCCCACCCTGCCCGCATCGCCGCCCGGCGTACGACCGCGCCGCTCCCCGTGAGCGGCGCTTATCCATTTGCCCGTCGAAATGTCACCTGATCCGGCTGTGACCACCAGCCTGCGCCGCTCGCTGCTTCGGCGCCTCGCCGCCCCGTTGTCGATGCTCGCACTGATGAGCGGCCTGATCGCCTACTGGCTCGCGTGGCAATACACGCAGCACGTGATCGACCGCTCGCTCGCCGATCTCGCGACCGCCATTTCCAAACAGATCCAGATCGCCGGCCCCGACGCGCCGTTCACGGTGCCGCCGCTCGCGCAGGCGATGTTCTCCGATCCCGCCGAAGCGCTGATCTACCGGATCAGCGACGGCGAACAGGAACTCGCCGGCGATCCGAAGCTGCCGCTGCGGGGCATCAACGTGCGCCGCATGCATCACGCATACGTGTTCGAGGCCGAATACGACAACCGCGCGGTACGGGTCGCGCAGGTGCGCGTCGACAACGTCGAAGGCGGCAAGCCGATGGTCGTCGAGGTCGCGCAGCCGGTGCGGCACCGCTACCGGATCGCGGCCGAATTCCTTGTCGCGATCATGATGCCGCTGCTGCTGCTGCTGCTCGCGGGCTGGGGCATCGTGTGGCGCGTCGTCAACCAGCAGCTCGGCCCGCTCACGCATCTGGCCGATTCACTGAACCGGCAGACCCACACGTCGCTGGAACCGGTCGACGAAACCGAGGTGCCGCTGGAAATCCGGCCGCTGACGAGCGCGATGAACGCCCTGCTCGGCCGCCTGAAAACCGCGCTCGACGCGCAGCGCAAGTTCATCGCCGATGCCGCGCACCAGTTGCGCACGCCGCTCACGGCCGTGAAGCTGCACGCGGAGCAAGCGGCCGTTGCACGCGACCCGCACCAGACCTTCGCCGCGGTGCGCGAGCTGCGCGCGGCCGCCGACCGCGCGGTACGACTGTCGAACCAGTTGCTGTCGCTCGCTCGCGCGGAACCGGGCGAACAGGCCGCGCGGTTCGTCGATGTCGACCTCGCGGCGATGGCATTCGAGACGGGCGCCGAATGGGTGCCGCGCGCACTCGCGTCGCATGTCGACCTCGGCTTCCAGCGCACCGACGATCCGGGTGACGACGAGAAGCTGGTCGTGCGCGGCAACCCCGTGCTGTTGCGCGAGGTGATCGCGAACCTGCTCGACAATGCGCTGAAGTACGTGCCGCTCGCGCGGCCGGATGGTGCGCGGATCACGGTGAACGTCGCGCGCGGCGTGCTCGAGGGCGGCCAGCCGGCCGCCGAGATCGTCGTCGAGGACAACGGCCCCGGCGTGCCCGCCAACCAGCAGGCCGACCTGTTCAAGCGATTCTTCCGCGGCGATGCGCAAAACGGCAACGGCGTCGAGACGGGCGCCGGGCTCGGCCTCGCGATCGTGCACGACATCATCGCGATGCACGGCGGCACCGTATCGTACGAGGATGCGTCGGAAGGCGGCTCGCGCTTCGTGGTGAGGGTGCCGCTGGCTGCACGCACGGACAAGCCGGCCAGCGAAACCCCGGCCGCCGAGTCGACGCACTGAGCGATTCGCGGCGGGCAGCCCCTGGCCGGGCCGCGCGCCGGATGACGAAGGCGGAAAACCCGGCAGCAAGCCGCATGATGCGGCAGCCGGGCGCTGAAACGGCAACGGCAACGCACGATGCGCCGCCGCCTGCGTCACTTCCTGTTTTTCTTGTCCTTCGAACGGGACTCGGACTTGCCGTCCTTCTTGTCCTTCTTCTTTTTCTTCTTGCCGCCGTCGTCGGGCGTCGCGAGCAGCGTGCCGCGGCACGACGTTGCGCCGCAATGGCACGCGTATTCACGCTTGAGCGACTTCGTCAGCTTCGCGTCGATCACGAGGCCGTAGTCGTAGAACAGCTCCTCTTCCGGCCCGATGTCGCGCAGCGCGTGGATGTACACGCGGCCTTTGACTTCCTCGGCTTCGCAGTTCGGTGCGCACGAGTGGTTGATCCAGCGCGCGCTGTTGCCGTCGATCTTGCCGTCGATCACCCCGCCCTCGTCCAGTGCGAAGTAGAACGTATGGTTCGGTTCGCTCGGGTCGTGCGGATGGCGACGCAGCGCTTCCTTCCACGAAATTCGTTCGCCCTTGTATTCCACTACGCGCTCGCCGGCCTTGATCGGCGCCACGGCGAACACGCCCTTGCCGTGTACTCCCGAGCGGCGCACCGCGATCCTGCGTGAACTCATCGACCGAATCCTTGTGAAAACGACTTGAATGGGGGCGGCCGCGATCGCGGCCTCGCGCCGCGCAAAACGAAAACGCGGCACCGGTCGGTGCCGCGTCGGGGCATGCGGCGAATCACCCGCATCCTACACGTTCACGATTGCTTCGTTCAACATCACACGCAATATTGCGCGTGCGATGCTCAACGCTGGCCGAAAGCGACGTCGCCGAACAACGCCTTGTGCTCGCGCGGCTGCGAACGCCAGTACTGCGGCGGCGCCGTCACCTGCGCACCGAGCTCGGCCGCCGCGTGCCACGGCCAGCGCGGGTCGTACAGCATCGCACGCGCCATCGCGACGAAATCGGCATCGCCGGCCTCGATCAGCCGGTTCGCATGCGCGGGCTCGTTGATCAGCCCGACGGCAACCGTCGGCATACCGACCGCACGCTTCACCGCCTGCGCGAACGGCACCTGGTAACCAGGCGACAGCGGAATTTTCTGCAACGGCGACACGCCGCCGGACGACACGTCGATCCAGTCGCAGCCGCGGCGCTTCAGTTCGTGCGCGAACGCAATCGTATCGTCGAGCTCCCAGCCGCCTTCGACCCAGTCGGTGGCCGACACGCGCACGCCGACCGGCCGGTCCTCCGGAAACGCCGCGCGCACGATCTCGAATATCTCGAGCGGAAAGCGCAACCGGTTTTCGAGCGAGCCGCCGTATTCGTCGGTGCGCTGGTTCGCGAGCGGCGACAGGAACTGGTGCAGCAGGTAGCCATGTGCCGCATGCACCTCGATCGCGTCGATGCCGAGCCGTGCGGCACGCTTCGCCGAGGCCGCGAACGCTTCACGGATCCGGTTCAGGCCGGCGGCATCGAGGGCGAGGGGCGGCGTCTCGCCGTCCTTGTGCGGCACCGCCGACGGTGCATGCGGCAACCAGCCGCCGTCGGCGACCGGCACGAGCTGACCGCCCTGCCACGGCACGTTGCTCGACGCCTTGCGCCCCGCATGCGACAACTGCATCGCGACGCGGATCGGCGAATGCTTGCGGATCGCGGCCAGCACGGGCTTCAGCGCGGCTTCGGTCACGTCGTCCCAGAGGCCGAGGTCGCCATGCGTGATGCGCCCGTCCGGTTCCACCGCGGTCGCCTCGATGCAGAGCAGCCCCGCGCCCGACAGCGCGAGATGGCCGAGGTGAATCATGTGCCAGTCGGTCGCTTCACCGCGCTCGGCCGAATACTGGCACATCGGGGAGATCACGATCCGGTTCGGAAGAGTCACGCCGCGCAGCGTGAACGGGGAAAACAGCGCAGTCATGGAGGCCGCTCGCCAGGAAAGGAAAGAGCGAACGAGCGTAGCACGCAGGCCGCAAGCGTGCTGACGGCGCATGCGGCAGTAAGCGGATGGTCAGGTACGGCTCGAAGCGGGTTGCCGGCGTCGCGGCAAACCGCGCGCATACGGCGATGCGCCGGCCTGCAACGGACGCGGGCCGGGCAACCGCTTCGCGGCAAACGGCGGCGCCGCTTGCCGCGTCAGAGTCCGACGCCGTCGAGCCACTCCGCGAACATCCGTCGCGCGGCCGCCTCGAGCGCGGGGCCGTGCTGCGCGGTATCGGCGCGCAACTGGCGCGCGTCGATGCCGGGCGTGGCCGCGATTTCGCCAGCGTTGGCGATCAGCCACGGTTCGAAGCGGTCGGTGCGGATTTCCGGATGGCATTGCAGCGCCAGCACGTGCTGGCCCCACGCAAATGCCTGGTGGCGGCAGGCCGGTGTCGACGCGAGATGAATCGCACCGCCCGGCAGGTCGAACGTGTCGCCATGCCAGTGCAGCATCGACGTCGCCGCGCCATCGAGATGGCGCAGCGGCGATGCGCGGCCGGCATCGGTGAGCGTCAGCGGCGCCCAGCCGAGTTCGTGCTGAGCGGCCGGGTAGACGCGCGCGCCGAGCGCCCGGGCGATGAACTGCGCGCCCAGGCAGATGCCGAGGATCGGCAGCCCGGCGTCGATGCGCGTGCGCACGAGTGCCGCGAGCGGCGCGATCGTCGGATACTGCGCGTCGTCGTACACGCTGAGCGGCCCGCCGAGCACGACGAGGAGCGACGGTTCGAGTACGTCGAGCACCTCGAAGCGCGATGACCCGACGTCGACGTAGCGCACTCGCCGCCCCCGTTCGCCGAGCACCTGCTCGAAGCTCCCGAGATCCTCGAAGTGCACGTGGCGGATCGCCACGACTTCAGCGTTCATCATCGGCCTCCCGGTCGATCGACGGACGTCAGCCGGCGAAAATCTTCCAGGTCTTCTTCTGCGTTGCCGCGTCGGCTTCTTCCTGCACCGAGCAGTCGAGACGCAGATCACTGTCGGACATCGAGATGTCGAGCGCCGCGCAGTGATGCACGGTCTTCTTCGACAGCTTGCCCGGCTGGAAGTGGGCGCACGTCAGGCACATGCGCTGCGGCGGCGTCGCACCGGCCACCTGCAGTTCGCGCAGCGTCTTCAGCAGCGCGCGATACAGTGCGCCCTGCTCGTCCGCGCCAAGCTTGCCGACGGCTTTCGTCAGGAATTCAGGCCATTGCAGCGCCTTCTTCGCAGCCGTGCGGCCACGGGCCGACAGGCGCACGGCCAGTGCACGGCCGTCGTCCAGCGCGCGGCGCTTCTCGACGAGACCCTTCGTCTCGAGCGTGCTGACCGCATCGCTCGTGGTCGCCGCGGTCAGCTGCGTCTCGCGCGCGATCTCGCCGAGCCGCATCGGGCCCTTGCGTTGCAGCAGCAGCACGAGAATCTCGCCCTGCGTCGGCGTGAGGCCAGCGCCTTCCGCCCAATCCCATGCCTGGCTTCGCATGGCCGTACTCAACCGCAGCAGGCTGTGGGTCACACGTCCCGAAGCCTGATTCCCGTAAACGCCTTCGCTCATAGTCTTTTCGCTTTGCCGCCGCCCGGTTTGCCGAGCGGCCGTAGTGTGGAGATCGAATGTCTATCTCAAAACAGACACGCTCTTGCGAGTGCGTCAGCACGGCCGTCGCGAGGGCACACGCGGCGGTCGCGTTCGCGGCGACCGGTAAGACACGCATCGTTCCGGTGTCCGCAAAGCCGACATTCTAAGCGAGAGCGGAAAATCGCACAGCTAAGTTATCCCCTTCATTCTGTGGAAAATCACTGGATAACCAAAATTTTTCGTTGTGCCTGCAATGCCGAACGCCCGCGCGGCGGGGTGTCGGGACATTTTCCTGTTCGGATCGGCCATCGGGCCGACCGCTATGATCCACCGGGTTATCCCGTGTACAGATCGTTGACTTTGCAGCGGAATATCGGGTTATCCACAGATTTTCAGGACAACCGGCAACGATTTCGGCGTCAATCGAGGCCGCCAGCCATTCAGTGAATCGCGACTCGGTCGACCCCGTAATCTGCAAAACATTTTTTCACTCGCGCCAACGTAAGCACTGCTGGCGGACCGTCTCGTTGAGCGATTTTTCCTGTTTGAAAACGGTTCTCAACCACGAGGCGTCGTTCACGCGCGCCTGGGCCAGTGCGCCGATCTCGTCGAGCGCCGCGCGCGAACCGAGCGCGGCCGCATGCGGCGCGATCCGGTCGAGCGTGTCGAGGATGTCTTCGGCAATGGTACGGCGCTCACCCGTCTGAGGATTCACGCAGGTGCCCTCGAGCCCGAAGCGGCACGCCTCGAAACGGTTGAACGTGTAGACGAGGTAGTCGTCCTCCGACAGCTTCAGCGGCCGGTCGGTCAGCAGGTAGCGCGCGAGCGTCTGGATGTAGCAGGCGATCGCCGCCGCGCGGTCGACCGACAGCGGCGTGTCCATCACGCGCACCTCGATCGTCCCGTAGCCGGGTTTCGGGCGGATGTCCCAGTAGAAGTCCTTCATCGAGTTGACGACACCCGTGTTCACCATCTTCGTGAAGTACTCCTCGAAGCTGTCCCAGGTCAGCACGAACGGCGCGCGGCCCGACAGCGGGAACGCGAACACCGAATTCAGGCGTGCCGAATGGAAGCCGGTGTCGACGTTCTGCACGAACGGCGACGACGCGGACAGCGCGATGAAGTGCGGAATGAAGCGCGACATCGAGTGCAGCAGGAACAGCGCACTGTCGGGATCGGGGCAGCCGATGTGCACGTGCTGGCCGAACACGGTGAACTGTTTGGCCAGGTAACCGTACAGTTCGGAGATGTACTGGAAGCGCGGTGCATCGTAGATCTGCCGGTCGCTCCATTGCTGGAACGCATGCGTGCCGCCGCCGGCCAGCCCGACGTTGAGCTGGTCGGCCGCCTTCACGAGCACGTCGCGGATCGCGTGCAGCTCGCTCACCGCCTGCTCGTGCGAATGGCAGATGCCGGTCGACAGCTCGATCATGCTCTCGGTGATTTCCGGCGTGATGTTGCCCGGAAAGGTCTCGCCCTGGATCAGGCGCATCAGGTCGGATGCCGCTTTGGTCAGGTCGTAGTTGTGCGTGTTGACGACCTGGATCTCCAGTTCGACGCCGAACGTGAACGGCTCGGAATTGACGAAGGTTTCGAGTGCCATGGCAGGTTCCGGAATCAGTTGCTGTCGCTGCGCTCACCGACCGCCGACAGGCAGCGGTAGACGATGAACGGGCTGACGAGCTGCAGGATCACGATCGTGCACATCACGATCGCGCGCAGGTGCGGGTCGAAATTCGGATAGAGCTGGTAGGTGTCGTCGACGAGCAGGTACGACAGCGCGGACATCGGCGTGAGCGCGATGCCGAGCGCGATGCCCTGCTTCATCCCGATGCCGCTCGGTTTCGCGAACGCGACGACACCGGCCAGCTTCGCGACGAGCCGCGTGACGATCAGCACGATCGCGAGCAACCCGCCGAGCGCGATGTCGCCCCACGTGAACGACGTGAGCGTGAGCACGAACAGGACCACCGTCAGCAGCCAGCCGGCCGTGCCGAAATGCTCGGGCCACAGCTGCGGGCGGGCCTCGAGGTTCTTCACGATGATGCCGGCGAGCAGCAGCGTGAGCAGCGTCGACAGCTTCAGTGCCTGGGCCACCGCGATCGCGAGCATCACGAGCCCGAACAGCGCGACGAACGAATGCTCGTCGCGCATCGTCGACGTCATGTGGCGGAACAGGAAATTGCACGAACGCGCAACGAGATACGCGACGATGAACGAACCGGCGAGCAGGTAGAGCGGCTGCAGGATCGTCGCGAAAACGTTGCCGTACGCTTCCTGGTGGAGCCAGCTCGTCACGAGCTTGGTCAGCACGATCGCATAGACGCTGTTGAGCGCGGTGAGCGTGATCAGGCGTTGCGACACCTGCCCTTCCGCGCGCAGTTCGGTCTTCAGCTGGATCACCATCGATGGCGATGTCGCGATCGCGATCGCCGACAGCACGAGCGCGACCATCCCCGATACGCCGAGCGCCAGCATCACGAACAGCACCAGCACGAACGTCAGCGTGGCTTCGGCGAGGCTCGACGCGACGAGCCACGGATTGCGCCGGATCCAGCGCAGGTCGAGACGGCTGCCGAGCTCGAACAGCAACAGGCCGAGCGCGACGTCGATCAGCAGCCGAGAGGTTTCGTCGGTGCTTGCATCGATTACGCCGAATCCGAACGATCCGGCGATAAGACCGATCACCGCATAACCGGTGATGCGCGGCAGCCGCCATGCGCGATAGCACAGCTCGCCGCACAGGCCGGCCGCGAACAGCGCGAGCCCGGCCCAGAACACGGCATCTGGCGTAAGCGGCCAGTTGGGCAGGAATGAGAACGCCGACTTCATCGTGGTGACTTCTCCTTTGGAAGCGACCGCCAGCGACACAGGATCAAGCGTCAGAAATGGATGCGCGCCGGCTGGGTATCGCCCCGAATGTGATTGTTGTGTCGACGACGGCGGGACATGGGATCCGCCTGTTCCGCCACAGGGCGGAAAGTCGCTCAGGTTGCCGATCTGGATTGTCGGCCTGGTGTGTGAACGGACTGCGCAGTCTCGAAGATTCAGATTCGAAATCGTGCCGACCGTTCCATTGAAGCATGTCCGGCGCCTGGCCGGATGAACGCGAAGGAAACCGATTGTGCCACAGCTTTTTCGGTCTGGAACCCATTGACTCGACTCGCGGCGCTGTGCGGCACCTCAGGTCTTTGGTTTCAAAGGTTTACCTGTATATATACGTAGTAGAAGTTAACAAGGCGCGCACAGTTCTGTGGATAACTTCGGTTTACGTCGACGGATCAAGGTGTTGGAGAGCCCATAACCCGTTGCACAGGCTGTTCGTGCACAGAAGTTTCGATTGAGCAACTTTTGGGCCGCTTCACAGCTGTGCCGAGTTGCCCAGTTTACGTCCACTGTGATTGCACACGAAGTGCGCGCGGATTCCGCGTGGTTATCCACAGCGTCGAGTGGATAACCTTGCGCGAAAAAATCGGGAAACTGTGATCGGCCAGGGTGGCTGGTCAGCCGGCCTGGCTGACGCGGCGCGCACGCAATGCGCGGATCAGGAAGCGTGCGGGATCGACGGCATCGGCGAGTTCGCGTTCGAGCGGCCACGGCTCACCTTCGAGTTGCGATGCGATCAGTTCGGCGCCGAGTGCGGCCCATACGAGGCCGCGCGAACCGAAACCGAATGCGCCGTAGAGTCCGGGCATGCGCGGCAGGTCGCGCGCCTGCGCACCGCTCAGCGCGCGTGCCTTGGCGACGGCTCCTGCTTCGTCCGCGAGCGGGCCGATGAGCGGCAGACGATCGCCGACGACCCAGCGGAACGCAACGCGGCCGCGCAGCGTGCCTGGGTCCGGCACGTCGCCAATCAGGCCCGGCAGCAGATGGCGCACGCGCTCGAGGTTTTCCGCGTGACCGGCCGCGCGCATCGCGGGATCGACGTCGTCGGGCTCGAACGTCGCGCCGATCAGCAGCGTGCCGTCGTCGAGCGGTACCGCGTAACCGTCGCCGATCGCCGGGCACGGCAGCGGTGCCGTGCTGCCGGGGGGCAGCAACGTGAGCTGGCCACGCACCGGTTGCAGCGCGACATGCTGCAGCCCGGCGAGGCGCGCGGCATCGCCGGCATTCGCGAGCACGACGACGGGCGCTTCGGCCAGTGTGCCGCCCGCATCGTCGAGCGCATGCCACGTATCGCCCCGCCGTTCGAGTCGGGCCACGGCGGTGGACGCGAGCAAGCGCACGCGCTCGCCGGCCGCGTCGCACTGGGCCGCGCAAAGGCCGGCCGGCCAGACGGCGCCGCCGTGCGGAAACAGCAGGCCGCCGTGCGCGACCGGCAGGTTCAGATGGGCGCGCGCGGCATCGGCGTCGAGCAGCGATACGTAGTCGGACGGTGCGCCGAACGCATCGAAAGCATCACGCATCCGCGCGAAGTCGTCGGCCGATTCGGCGAGATGAATCATCCCGTGCGTGCTGCGCGCGAATGCATGGCCCGCGCGTTCGAGTGCGCGCCAGCGTGCGATCGCGTGCAGGAAGCCGCCGCGCGTGAGCCGGCTCGCGACGTTGTCGTCGCGCGTCATCAGCGGATGGAACACGCCGGCCGGATTGCCCGACGCCTCGCTCGCGATCCGGTCGTGCCGTTCGATCAGCGTGACCTCCCAGCCGCGCGCGGCGAGACGTTCGACGACCGCGCAGCCCGCCAGGCCCGCGCCGATCACGATCGCGCGGCGTGCCGCAACGGGCAATGCGAGCGGCGGCTCGTGCCGGCGCGCGCGCCAGCGCGGCGCGTATTCGCCGACGAGCATCACGAACTTGCCGGCAAACCCGTCGATCTTGCGATACGTGAAACCCGCGTCGGTGAGCGCCTGTTTCACGACGCCCGAACTCGAATACGTCGAGAAGGTCGCGCCTTCGGCAGCGAGGCGTCCGAGCGCGCGGAACACGTCGGCCGACCACATGTCCGGGTTTTTCGCCGGCGCAAAACCGTCCAGATAAAACGCATCGGCACGTGCGACGAGTTTCGGCAGCATCTCGCGCGCGTCGCCGAATGCAAGCGTGAGCACGACCCGCCCGTCGTCGAATTCGAGCCGGTGCAAACCCGGCACGAGCGTCGGCCACGCATCGGCAAGCATCGCGGCTTCGGCCGATATGGTTGTGTTCGCAACGATATGGGAAAGCGCCTTGCGCAAGTCGTCGCGCGAGAACGGGTGCTTCTCGACCGACACGAAATGCAGCCGCTCGCAACGTGCGGGATCCTCGCGCCATGCGGCCCAGGTCGCGAGGAAGTTGGCGCCCGTGCCGAACCCCGTCTCGACGATCGTGAACGTGCGGCGGCCTTGCCAGCGCGTCGGCAGCCGGTTGCCCGCGACGGACACGTAGTTCGCCTGCGCGAGCGCGCCCGCGACGTTGTGATAGATGTCGCCGAACTCGGGCGACACGAGCGTGCCGTCGTCGCGGATGGCGAGCGTGGCGGGAACAAGTCGGTCGGTCATGCGAAACAAAAAACGTGGCAGCCAAGCCTGGCAAGGGATTGCGCGGGGCCGTCCGTCCGGCCGTTGGAAAAAGCCAACGGGGCGGCGCACGGGCGGACCGCGCTGCGTATCCTGTCCGGTTGGCGCTGGTCAAAAAATGGGCAGTCCGTGATTCATTCGGCGAAATACCGATGAAAATCTTTGAAACCCTTGTCGTTATTGGGTTTGCGCTGCGCTATCATAGCAACGCCGTACCGCGGGGTGGCCGCCGGCATACCGGAGGGCGCGTCGCGCGGGCCAGGATTCGGCGCTGTGTCGTCGGAGTCTGACTCTCGACGGCACGGTTCGCGCACGTATAATCGGCGCGTTCGCGCTGTTCGTGTCAACCTAACCTGATAAAGGAACCTTAATGAACAAACAGGAACTGATCGACGCCGTCGCCGCCCAAACCGGCGCCAGCAAGGCTCAAACCGGCGAAACGCTGGACACGCTGCTCGAAGTCATCAAGAAGGCCGTGTCGAAGGGTGATGCGGTTCAGCTGATCGGCTTCGGCAGCTTCGGTTCGGGCAAGCGCGCAGCACGTACGGGCCGCAACCCGAAGACGGGCGAAACCATCAAGATCCCGGCAGCCAAGACGGTCAAGTTCACGGCTGGCAAGGCGTTCAAGGACGCCGTCAACAAGCGTTAATCCAGCGCCTGTTCCAAGAAAAACCCGCCTTTCGGCGGGTTTTTTGTTGGGCGCGCGCGGCATTTTCGCCACAGTCCGCGCCCCTCTTGCAAGATTTAACGGTTGTTTTTACAACGCGTTACACGTGCACGATCTGCGTGTCGCCGTGATCGTCGTCGTCGTGCGAATCGATGTCCCACGCCGGGAACGGATCGTCGAACGCGTGCCATCCCGCCGCGCCGAGCGCGAATTCCGCATCGGTCAGCAGGCACGCATCGAGTTTCTCGCGCCATGCATCCGCGTCGAGCGCGATGCCGATCAGCACGAGTTCCTGCCGGCGATCGCCCACCGCGCGATCGTCGAGATCGCCGTGCCATTCGGCGCGGATTTCCGCGAGCAGTTCGTCGTCGTCCGGCCATTCCGCGCGATCCTGCGCAGCCCACCACAGACCCGCCGGGCCATGCCGGCATACGCCGCCCGCCTGCGACAGCGAGCCTGCGATGTCGTTGCGCGTCGCGAGCCAGAAGAAGCCCTTGCTGCGCAGCACGCCCGGCCACTCCTGGTGCAGCAGCGCCCAGAGCCGTGCCGGATGAAACGGCCGGCGCGCGCGGTAAACAAAATTGCCGATGCCGAATTCGTCGGCTTCGCCGTGCACGTGCGCATGATGTTCGTCATGGCATTCCGGGTCGTCGCAATGCGTGTGATCGTGATCGAGCGACGCGAGCCAGCCCGGCGCATTCGCGGCCTCGTCGAAATCGAAACGGCCCGTGTTCAGCACCTCGTCGAGCGGTACGTTGCCGAACGTCGACACGACCTGGTGCGCGCGCGGGTTGAGGCGCGCGAGGATGTGCTGCAGGCGTGCGAGTTCGTCGGCGCCGACGAGGTCGGCCTTGTTGATCACCAGCACGTCGCAGAATTCGATCTGCTCGATCAGCAGCTCGACGAGCGTGCGGTCGTCCTCTTCCGAGGCGGCGATGCCGCGGGTTGCGAGCGCGTCGTCCGAGCCGTAGTCGCGGAGGAAGTTGTACGCGTCGACCACGGTGACGAGCGTGTCGAGCCGCGCGATCGCGGACAGCGACGTGCCGTCGTCGTCGACGAACGTGAAGGTTTCGGCGATCGGCATCGGCTCCGCGATACCGGTCGATTCGATCATGATCGCATCGAAGCGGCCTTCGGATGCGAGGTTGCGGATCTCGACGAGCAGGTCGTCGCGCAGCGTGCAGCAGATGCAGCCGTTCGACATCTCGACGAGGCGTTCCTCGACGTGCGACAGCGCCTGCGCGTCGCGCACGAGCGATGCGTCGATGTTGACCGCTGCGAGATCGTTGACGATCACGGCGACTTTCAGGCCCGCGCGGTTCGCGAGGACGTGGTTGAGCAGCGTGGTCTTGCCGGCGCCGAGGAAACCGGACAGCACGGTGACGGGCAACGGCTGGTTCATAGCCGGATTCATAGCGATACGCACCAACGGAAAAATTGAAAAAGCGGCCGCGGCGCCCTTCCGGGGCGCGATCGTCCCGCGGACGGGCGAAACTGCGGCGTGAGATCCGCATTGTGCATCAAACGCGCGCCGGCCGGCCGGTACGGCGTCAGGCCGCGACGGGCCGTTGCGTCACTGCACGGGCGGCAACAGCTTCCATTGCGTCAGGATGGCGGCGATCTGCCGCGCGTACTTGTCGCGCAGCGACGGTGTTTCCGAATGATAGGCGCCGACCGCCTGCCACGTGTTGCCGTAGCGGTTCATCTTCTGCTTGAGATGCCACGCGGCGATGTAGACGTTCTTGCACGGCTCCATCAGCGTGTCGCGGCCGATCCCGTAGCGCGACAGCGTCGGCAGGTGGATCGAATTGATCTGCATCAGGCCGTAGTCGACCGAGCCGTTCGTGTTCTTGTTCAGCGCGCCGGGCCGGTTGCGCGACTCCTGCCACGCGATCGCGCGCAGGATCAGCGGATTGACCTGCTGATATCTTGCCGCCTCGTCGAAACAGTCCGCGCGAGCGTTCGCGCTGGCGAAACACGCGCCGGCGGCGATCAACGCAATCGAGGCGAACCGTCTGTTCATGGTGCGGAATCGATAATAAATTGCGCGAAGGTCGGGAAAACCCGTGCCTGTTATTCGTGCGATGAGAAACGCGCCGCCCGTATCATACCGACAGTCCGTCAGCTTGCGACATACAGGAATACGGCAGCCCGGTTATACCGCATTTCCGTGTCGGTTCATCGTGAAACGGGGGCGATGGCCGGGATGCAGAGCATAGCGCCGAACATTACATATTGCATACGGCTCGCAGAATACATGTCGTATGTGAGACAGTCCTCGGGTCAATGTGATATTTCGGACATGAAAAACTGCTAATGTCGCCTCTTTAGGACTTGGATCCCAGCACTACCGCCGGAAGTGGCCTGAGCCGGCATCGACCCATTCATCCATGACAAGAAATCGCTTCGTTATGCGGCGTGTCGCCACGACCCTGATCGTCGCCGGCATCATCGTTTCGCAGGCCGCCTACGCTCAGGTCACGCTCAACTTCGTGAATGCGGATATCGACCAGGTCGCCAAGGCGATCGGCGCCGCAACCGGCAAGACCATCATCGTCGACCCCCGCGTGAAGGGGCAGCTCAACCTCGTGGCCGAACGGCCGGTGCCGGAAGACCAGGCACTGAAGACATTGCAGTCGGCGCTGCGGATGCAGGGCTTCGCGCTCGTGCAGGATCACGGCGTGCTGAAGGTCGTGCCCGAGGCCGACGCGAAGCTGCAGGGCGTGCCGACCTACGTCGGCAACGCGCCGCAGGCGCGCGGCGACCAGGTGATCACGCAGGTGTTCGAGCTGCACAACGAATCGGCGAACAACCTGCTGCCCGTGCTGCGGCCGCTGATCTCGCCGAACAACACGGTGACGGCATACCCGGCGAACAACACGATCGTCGTCACCGACTACGCGGACAACGTGCGGCGCATCGCGCAGATCATCGCCGGCGTCGACAGCGCCGCGGGCGCGCAGGTGCAGGTCGTTCCGCTGCGCAACGCGAACGCGATCGACCTCGCCGCGCAGCTGCAGAAAATGCTCGACCCGGGCGCGATCGGCAACAGCGACGCGACGCTGAAGGTGTCGGTCACGGCCGACCCGCGCACCAACTCGCTGCTGCTGCGCGCGTCGAGCGCATCGCGCCTCGCGGCCGCGAAGCGGCTCGTACAGCAGCTCGACGCGCCGAGCGGGGTGCCCGGCAACATGCATGTCGTGCCGCTGCGCAATGCCGATGCGGTGAAGCTGGCGAAGACGCTGCGCGGCATGCTCGGCAAGGGGAGCGGCAGCGACAGCGGCTCGTCGGCATCGTCCAACGATGCGAACAGCTTCAACCAGAACGGCGGCTCGTCGTCGAGCGGCAACTTCTCGACCGGCACGTCGGGCACCCCGCCGCTGCCGTCGGGCGGCCTCGGCGGTTCGTCGTCCTCGTCGGGGTACGGCGGTTCGTCGGGCAGCGGCGGCGGTCTCGGCAGCGCCGGCCTGCTCGGCGGCGACAAGGACAAAGGCGACGACAATCAGCCGGGTGGGATGATCCAGGCCGACGCGGCGACCAACTCGCTGATCATCACCGCGTCGGATCCGGTGTACCGGAACCTGCGCTCGGTGATCGACCAGCTCGACGCGCGGCGCGCGCAGGTCTATATCGAAGCGCTGATCGTCGAGCTGAACTCGAATACGTCCGGCAACCTCGGTATCCAGTGGCAGGTCGCGAGCGGCCAGTTTCTCGGCGGCACGAACCTGAACCCCACTGGCGGTCTGGGCAACAGCATCGTCAACCTGACGGCGGGCGGCGTGGCCAACGCCGCCGGCGGCATCACCGGCGGCGGGCTGGTCAACAATCTCGGGGCGCTGAGCCAGGGGCTCAACATCGGCTGGCTGCACAACATGTTCGGCGTGCAGGGGCTCGGCGCACTGCTGCAGTATTTCGCGGGCGTGAGCGACGCGAACGTGCTGTCGACACCGAACCTGATCACGCTCGACAACGAGGAAGCGAAGATCGTCGTCGGCCAGAACGTGCCGATCGCGACGGGTTCGTATTCGAACCTGACGAGCGGCAACACGAACAACGCGTTCAATACCTACGACCGTCGCGACGTCGGCCTGACGCTGCACGTGAAGCCGCAGATCACCGACGGCGGGATCCTCAAGCTGCAGCTCTATACCGAGGATTCGGCGGTGGTCGCCGGCACGACCAGCGCGCAGACCGGCCCGACCTTCACGAAGCGCTCGATCCAGTCGACGATCCTGGCCGACAACGGCGAGATCATCGTGCTCGGCGGCTTGATGCAGGACAACTACCAGGTGTCGAACAGCAAGGTGCCGCTGCTCGGCGACATCCCGTGGATCGGCCAGCTGTTCCGTTCCGAAACGAAGCTGCGCCAGAAAACCAACCTGATGGTATTCCTGCGCCCGGTGATCATCTCCGATCGCAGTACCGCGCAGGAAGTGACGGCCAATCGCTACGACTACATCCAGGGCGTGACGGGCGCATACAAGTCGGACAACAACGTGATGCGCGACAAGGACGATCCGGTCGTCCCGCCGATGCCGATCGGCCCGAGCCAGGGCGGCACGGCCGCGGGCAACCTGTTCGATCTCGACAAGATGCGTCGCCAGCAGCTGCAGCGCCAGGTCGCGCCGGTGCCGGCCCAGCCGTTGCCGGAAGCGACGCCCGCGCAGCCGCAGAGCGTGCCGCAGCAGGCCGTGCCGCAACAGCCGCTGACGGCCACGCCGGGAGCGTCGCAGTGAGCGACGTGCACGCCTCTTCCGCCCACGACGGCGCGCCGGGCGACCGCCAGCCGCCGTCGCCGCTCGCCGCGCGGCTGCTGCCGTACGGCTTCGCGAAGAGCGGCCAGGTGCTGATCGCGCACCAGCTCGACGATACGCTCGAGGTGTGGATCAGCGAACGCACGAGCGATGCCGCGCTCGCGGAGATCGCGCGCAACTTCGGCTCGATCTCCGTGCATCGCGTGCCGGCCGACGAGCTCGCGCAGGCGATCAACCACGCGTACGCGCGCCAGGACGGCAGCGCCGCACAGGTGGTCGGCGAGGTCGAAGGCGAAGTCGACCTGTCGCGGCTGATGCAGGACATCCCCGAAGTCGAGGATCTGCTCGAATCGGAAGACGATGCGCCGATCATCCGAATGATCAACGCGCTGCTCACGCAAGCGGCGCGCGAACAGGCATCGGACATCCACATCGAGCCGTTCGAGAACGCTTCCGTCGTGCGGTTTCGCGTCGACGGCACGCTGCGTGACGTCGTGCGGCCGAAGAAGGCGCTGCACGGTGCGCTGATCTCGCGGATCAAGATCATGGCGCAGCTCGACATCGCGGAGAAGCGCCTGCCGCAGGACGGCCGCATCACGCTGCGTGTCGGCGGCCGGCCGGTGGACGTGCGCGTGTCGACGCTGCCGACGGGCCACGGCGAGCGTGCGGTGCTGCGTCTGCTGGAAAAGGATGCGCAGCGGCTGAACCTCGAAGCGCTCGGGATGGGCCGCGACACGCTCGTCCAGTTCGACAAGCTGATCGCGCGCCCGCACGGCATCGTGCTCGTCACGGGCCCGACCGGTTCGGGCAAGACGACCACGCTGTATGCGTCGATGTCGCGGCTCGAAACCGCGACGACCAACATCATGACCGTCGAGGACCCGATCGAATACGACCTCGGCGGCATCGGCCAGACGCAGGTGAACGAGCGGATCGGGATGACCTTCGCCCGGGCGCTGCGTTCGATCCTGCGCCAGGATCCGGACGTGATCATGATCGGCGAGATCCGCGACCTCGAAACCGCGCAGATCGCGGTGCAGGCGTCGCTGACGGGCCACCTCGTGCTCGCGACGCTGCACACGAACGATGCGGCATCGGCCGTCACGCGTCTGACCGACATGGGCGTCGAACCCTACCTGCTCGCGTCGTCGCTGCTCGGCGTGCTCGCGCAGCGGCTCGTGCGCCAGCTCTGCCCCGTCTGCAAGGAAGAACGCCAGGAAGAAGGCCGCACCGTGTGGCATCCGGTCGGCTGCGACAAGTGCGGGCATTCGGGTTATGCGGGCCGGCGCGGGGTGTACGAACTGCTGCTGGTCGACGAGTCGATCCGCTCGCTGATCCACCGCAACGCGGCCGACGCGGAGATTCTCGCCGCCGGTCGTGCGGAAGGGATGCGCACGCTGCGCGACGACGCCGAGCGCTGGCTCGCATCCGGCGCGACGTCGCTTGAGGAAGTGTTGCGCGTGACGGGAGGCGCATAGCGCGATGCCGGCATTCCGTTTCGAAGCAATCGATTCGGCGGGACGCGCGCAGAAGGGCGTCATCGACGCCGACAGCGCGCGTGCCGCGCGCGGCCAGCTGCGTACGCAGGGGCTGACGCCGCTCGTCGTCGAGCCGGCCGCCAGCGCGACGCGCGGGGCGCGGTCGCAGCGGCTCGCGTTCGGCCGCAAGCTGTCGCAGCGCGAACAGGCGATCCTCACGCGCCAGCTCGCGAGCCTGCTGATCGCGGGGCTGCCGCTCGACGAGGCGCTCGGCGTGCTGACCGAGCAGGCCGAGCGCGACTACATCCGCGAACTGATGGCCGCGATCCGCGCGGAAGTGCTCGGCGGCCATTCGCTTGCGAATGCGCTGGGCCAGCATCCGCGCGACTTCCCCGAAATCTATCGCGCGCTCGTCGCGGCCGGCGAGCACACCGGCAAGCTCGGCATCGTGCTGTCGCGCCTCGCCGACTACATCGAGCAAAGCAACGCGCTGAAGCAGAAGATCCTGCTGGCGTTCACGTATCCGGGGATCGTCACGCTGATCGCATTCGGCATCGTCACGTTCCTGCTGAGCTATGTCGTGCCCCAGGTCGTCAACGTGTTCGCGAGCACGAAGCAGCAGCTGCCCGTGCTGACGATCGTGATGATGGCGCTGTCGGATTTCGTGCGGCACTGGTGGTGGGCGATCCTGATCGCGGTCGTGCTCGTCGTGTGGTTCGTGAAGGCGACGCTGTCGCGTGACGGCCCGCGGCTGCGCTTCGACCGCTGGGTGCTGACCGCGCCGCTCGCGGGCAAGCTCGTGCGCGGCTACAACACGGTGCGGTTCGCGAGCACGCTCGGCATCCTGACCGCAGCCGGCGTGCCGATCCTGCGCGCGTTGCAGGCGGCCGGCGAGACGCTGTCGAACCGCGCGATGCGCGCGAACATCGACGACGCGATCGTGCGCGTGCGCGAAGGCTCCGCGCTGTCGCGCGCGCTGAACAACGTGAAGACGTTTCCGCCGGTGCTCGTGCACCTGATCCGTTCCGGCGAAGCGACGGGCGACGTGACGACGATGCTGGATCGCGCGGCCGAAGGCGAAGCGCGCGAGCTCGAGCGCCGCACGATGTTCCTGACGAGCCTGCTCGAGCCGCTCCTGATCCTGGCGATGGGCGGGATCGTGCTCGTGATCGTGCTGGCCGTGATGCTGCCGATCATCGAGCTGAACAACATGGTGCAGTAACGGCCCGACAGTCGATCAGGCCGCTACCGTTCAGCGCATGTAGATCGCGGGGGACGGCGTGTTCGCCGGCAGCTGGATTTCGGCGCGGGCGCCGTTGCGGTCGACGACGATCGAGCGGGGGCGGACTTCGGCGAGCTTCGCGCCGGGCGTGACCTCCGCGCCGAGCGACACGGCGCGCGGCGGTTCGCCGCCGACGCCGACGATCGCGGCGGCACCGCGATCGAGCGAGAGGATGCCGAACAGGTGGATGTCCTGCACGGGATTCTTGTCGAGCTGACCGCCGAAGAGCGCCGCGGCGTCCTCGGTACGGATCGGCAGCCGCGCGGCGGCGGCGGGCAGCGGCGCTTCACGGGCTGACAGCGTGACGACCCAGTAGGTGGCCGTCGCGCACAAACCCGCGAAGAGGGCTAGGGAGAGGATCCGGATCGAGAGCGCGTTCATGCGCGCTATTGTACGGATCTATGTGAAATTTGCGTTGGGTGAAAGCCCTCGGCAATGCGCGCCTTACAATGCGTGCTCCGCGCCCGCGGGTCCGGAAGGTTGCCGTCAGGCAATCGTCCGGTGCACCGGGCGCGTCACCCAACCAACGACATTTTTTGGAAAGAGGTAGTCAGTCATGCAAACGTGGATCACTCGCCGCAACGCGGCCGTGCGTCGTCAGCGCGGTTTCACGCTGATCGAGATCATGGTGGTGGTCGCGATCCTCGGGATCCTGGCGGCGCTGATCGTGCCGAAGATCATGAGCCGCCCGGACGAGGCGCGCCGCATCGCCGCGAAACAGGACATCGGCACGATCATGCAGGCGCTCAAGCTGTACCGTCTCGACAACGGCCGCTACCCGACGCAGGATCAGGGCCTGAACGCCCTGATCCAGAAGCCGTCCACCGATCCGATCCCGAACAACTGGAAAGACGGCGGTTATCTCGAGCGCCTACCGAACGATCCGTGGGGCAACGGGTACAAGTACCTGAACCCGGGCGTGCACGGCGAGATCGACGTGTTCAGCTACGGTGCCGACGGCAAGGAAGGCGGCGAAGGCAACGATACCGACATCGGTTCGTGGCAATAAGCGCTCACTGACCGGCCCGACGCTTCGTTCCCGTTCTTCATGCTCGCCATTCGCACGACCTCCCGCTGCGGTCGCGACCGCCGTGTGCGTCGCGGCGCGGCTTCGTCCGTGCCGGCGCGTGCCGACGGCGGGCCGACGAAGCACGGTGCGCGGCGGCGGCGCACGCGCGGCTTCACGCTGCTCGAAATGCTGGTCGTGCTCGTGATCGCGGGCCTGCTCGTGTCGCTCGCGTCGCTGTCGCTCACGCGCAATCCGCGTACCGACCTGCGCGAGGAAGCGCAGCGCATCGCGCTGCTGTTCGAGACCGCCGGCGACGAGGCGCAGGTGCGTGCCCGGCCGATCGCATGGCAGCCGACCGAACACGGTTTCCGTTTCGACGTGAGCTCGCCCGACGGCTGGCGCACGCTGCGCGACGACCTGCTGCGCCCGCGTGACTGGGACGGCGGCGTCACGGGCGCCGACATCGACTATCCGGGGTCCGACACGCGCGCGAGCCGCGTCGTGTTCGGCACCGAGAGCATCGACACGCCGGTGCGCGTGACGCTGCATTCGGCCGCCGGCAGCGCGACGATCGTCGGCACCGGCAACGGCCGCTACGAGGTGCAATGACGATGCGTCGTCGCCTGCCCTCCCCCGTTGCTTCATCGCACCGCCATGCCCCGACGGGACTTCATGCGCGGCGCGGTTTCACGATGATCGAGGTGCTGGTCGCGCTCGCGATCATCGCGGTCGCGCTCGCCGCGTCGATCCGCGCGGTCGGGACGATGGCGACCAACGCCTCCGATCTTCATCGCCGGCTGCTCGCCGGCTGGAGCGCCGACAACGCGCTCGCGCAGATGCGGCTCACGCATGCGTGGCCGGAGATTGGCGAGCAGAGTTTCGACTGCTCGCAAGGCAACGTGCAGCTCGTCTGCACGCAGCGCGTGAGCACCACGCCCAACCCGGTGTTCCGGCGCGTCCGGATTTCGGTGAGCTCGCCCGGGCATGCCGGCGTGCTCGCGCAGATGGTGACGGTGGTCGCGAATGAAACCAGCCGTCCGCTCTGACGCGCCGATGCGACGCCCGTTCGCCCGCCCCGCCCGCGGCTTCACGCTGATCGAGCTGATGATCGCGATCGCGATCCTCGCGGTGGTCGCGATCCTCGCGTGGCGCGGGCTCGACCAGATCATGCGCGGTCGCGACAAGGTCGCGGCCGCGATGGAAGACGAACGCGTATTCGCGCAGATGTTCGACCAGATGCGCATCGACGCGCGGCTCGCCGCGACCGACGACGAAGCCGGCCAGCCGGCGATCGGCGTCGCCGGCAACACGCTGCAGATCGTCCGCGAACTCGACGTGCCGGGCGTCGCGCCGCGGCTGCAGGTGGTCCGTTACCGGATCGCCGGCGGGCGGGTCGTGCGCTACGCGTCGCCGCCGATCGACGACGCGAACCGGCTGCGCGGCATGCTGAAGGACAGCAGCGTCGAAGGCTGGAGCTGGGTCGCGCTGATGGGCGGCGTCGGCGCGATCGACGCGAAGCTGTACGTGCCGCGCGTGGGCTGGACCACCAACCTGCAGACGGCCGACGACGCGCTCGCGCAGAACAACGATGCGCTCAAGGTGCCGCAGCTCGGCAACGCGCCGCCGACGCGCGCGGTGACGGGGCTTCAGGTCAGCATCGGTGCGACGTCGCTGCGCGTGCCGGTCACGCGCATCTTCCTCGTCGGGGAATGACGATGCGCGCGCGCCCTCCCCGTTCATTGCCTGCCGCCCGTGCTGCCGCGCGTGCTGCCAGCCACGCACGGGCACGCGGCCGCCAGCGCGGCGCGGCGATCATCACCGCGCTGCTCGTCGTCGCGCTGTCGGCGATCCTCGTCTCGGGGATGCTGTGGCGCCAGCAGGTGCAGATCCGCCGCATCGAGAACCAGCGCGAGATCGCGCAGGCGCAGTGGGTCGCGCGCGGCGCGCTCGACTGGACGCGGATGATCCTGCGCTCCGAAGGCGATACGGCGCCCGGCATCACGTACCTCGGCGGCATCTGGGGCGTGCCGATCGCGAAGACGAAACTGTCGGACTTCCTCGGGCGGATCGGCGCGCCCAACGACACCGGCGGCGAAGACACCTATATCTCCGGCTCGATCGAGGACGCCCAGGCGAAGTTCAACCTGCGCAACCTCGTGGCGTCGCCGGCGCCCGGCGTGCTGCAGTTGAACGTCACGCAGGTCCAGGCGTTCCAGCGCCTGCTGACGACACTCGGCTACGACGGCGCGTTCGCGAAACGCGTCGCGCTGCAGGTGCGCGCGGGCCTGCTGCATTCGGCGACGCGTTTCCAGATGCCCACGCTGCCGGGCGGCGGCACGGCGCCGCCGGTCACCGCGCCGGTGGCGACCGATCAGCAGGGCGGCGGCGGCTTCACCGACGATCCCGGCATGACGGGCGGCGACCGCGGGCCCGCGCCGCTGATGATGACGGGTGTCGACAGCCTGCTCGACGTCGACGGCGTGACGCCCGAGATGGTCGCGCGGCTGCGCCCGTTCGTCACCGTGCTGCCGACCACGACGCCCGTGAACATGAACACCGCGCCGGCCGAGGTGATCGCGGCACTGATCCCGGGGATGAGCGTGTCGTCCGCGCAGGCGCTCGTGTCGCGCCGCGAGACCGTGTTTTTCCGCAACGTCGCCGATGTGCAGCTCGCGCTGCGCGGCGCCGGTGCGCCGCCGAACGTGACGCTCGACTCGAGCCTCGTCGACGTCAATTCGAGCTATTTCATCGTGCATGGCCGGATCCAGCACGAACGCGCGGAGGTCGATCGCACCTCGCTCGTGTATCGTGATCCGACCACGCACTCGACACGGGTCGTGCGCATTCGCGACCAGCTATAACGACGCCATTCGGGAGAGGAGCTCTTGTGAGCACGTTGATTGTTTCTTTGCCGCCGCGCGAGCCTGCCGTGCCGTTGCAGGAATGGCAGTGGCCCGAGCTGCCGTTCACGCTCGTCGACAAGGCCGGCCACGTGCAGCGCGCCGGCCGCGCCGCGCTGGCGCTGCTGCCGCGCGCGAATGCGACGGTGCTGATCGTCGCCGCGCGCGACGTGCTGCTGCTGGCCGCGACCGTGCCGCCGCTCAAGGGCCCGAAGCTGCGCCAGGCGCTGCCCAACATCGTCGAGGATCAGCTGATCCAGGATCCGCTCGGGTGTCACATCGCGCTCGATCCGGACGCGCTGCCCGACGGGCGCCGCGTGCTGGCTGTCGTCGATCGCGCGTGGTTCCGCACGATCTGCGAAGCGTTCACGGCGGCCGGCCACCGGCACCTGAGCGCGGTGCCCGCGACACGCTGCCTGCCGGCGCCGCACGCACCCGCGGCGCCGGCCGACGGCGAGGTCGATGTCGCGGCGGTTGCCGCGGACGCCGTCGACACGCCGCCGGCCCGCCCGGCGACGGTGGCCGCGGTGCTCGGCCTCGCGACGGCGGTCGAACCGGTGCTCGTCGAGGCCGGCGCGCTGCCGGCCGCGGCCGGTGCGCCGCGCCTCGAACTCGCAGTCGCGCGCGGTGCGCTCGGCGAAGGCTTCGCGGCGCCCGCGTCGCGCGCGGCCGGCACGCTGGCCGCGCTCGCGGGCGGCGGCGACGTCGAACTGTACGAACTCGGCGAGCCGGGCGCGGAGCCGCGGCTCGCGTCGGTCGGCCGCGCCGACGGCCCGCTGCTGCCGGGTGCCGCGCCGCTGTCGTTCGACGCGTTCGCGCGGCGCGCGCTGACCGAGAAGTTCGACCTGTGCCAGTTCGAATTCGAATCGCAGCCGTGGCGCTTCGATCGCGCGACGGTGAAGCGCCTGCGCGTGCCGCTCGCACTCGCCGCGGCGACGCTCGGCGTGGCGGTGATCGGGATGAACCTGCACTGGTGGAAGCTGTCGCGCGAACGCGATGCGCTGTCGGCGCAGATCACCGAGACGCTGCTGTCCGCATTCCCGAAGACGACGACGGTGCTCGATCCGCCCGCCCAGATGCAGCGCCAGCTCGACCAGTTGCGCGTGGCGGCCGGCGAGCTGTCGCCGAACGATTTCCTCGCGCTGTCGAGCGGGCTGTCGCGATCGATGGGTGCGCTGCCACTGAACGGCATCGCGTCGCTCGACTATCACGACCGCCGGCTCGACGTCGGCTTCAAGCCGGAGGTCAAGGTCGATCCCGATTTCACGCAGCGCCTCGCGCGTAACGGACTGTCCGGCGAAGTCGACAGCAACACGGGCAAATGGACGATCCGGAGCCGCTCATGAAGACGGAACAACTGAACCAGACGCTGGCCCAGTTCTGGGGCGAGCGCTCGCCGCGCGAAAAAATGCTGCTCGGCTGGGGCGGCGCCGTGCTGGCGGTCGCGATCGCGTATTCGGTGCTGTGGTCGCCCGCGCAGGAAGGCCGCGCGCGGATCCAGCGCGAGCTGCCGACGATGCGCCGCGAGCTCGCGCAGATGACCGCGCAGGCGAACGAGGCGAAGTCGCTGGCGGCCGCCGCGCAAGGCGTGGCACCGACCGGCCTCGCGCTGAAGGATGCGCTGACCGCTTCGCTGTCCGATCACGGGATGCAGGGTGCGCAGGTACAGATCGTCGGCAACGGCGTGCAGATCCAGATGAAGAACGTGTCGTTCCCGGCGTGGACGCAGTGGCTCGACGATGCGCGCCGGCAGTTCAAGGTGCAGGTCGGCGAGGCGCATGCCACTGCGCTGAAGGACGACGGCCAGGTCGACCTGACGGCCGTGATGCAACCGTCTACGCAGAAATGACGCAGTGGATGACGCAAGTGGCGGTCGGCCGATGAGGCCGGGGATGAAGCGGCTCGCCACCGCATTGCCGTGGGTACTGGCGGGCGGACTGGCGACGGCGGTGACGCTCGTCGCGCTCGCGCCGGCCGCGTGGGTCGCGCCGCAGTTCGCGCGCGCGACCGGCGGGCACGTGAATCTTGTCGATCCGGACGGGTCGCTGTGGCACGGTTCGGGCACGCTGATGCTCGCGCCGGGGGCCGACCAGAGCGCGGCGACGCTGCTGCCGGGCCGGGTCGAATGGACCACGGGCTTCTGGCCGCTCCTGACCGGACGCGTGCAGATGCGCATGCGGCAGACCGACGCGATGCCGGATGCGGTCACGCTCGATGCGACGTGGCGCGGCGCGGTGTTGTCGGCGGGCACGATGGCCGTGCCGGCGTCGCTGCTCGCGGGGCTCGGCACGCCGTTCAACACGCTCGACCTGCAAGGCGACGTGCGGCTCGGCTGGAGCGACTGGCGCCTGATCGGCAACAACGCGTTCGGCCAGCTGACGGTGACGATCGACTCGATGAGTTCGCGCATCTCGCGCGTGAAGCCGCTCGGTTCGTACCGCGCGGTGCTGCAGGCGAAGGGGGCCGGCGCCGATCTCGACCTGTCGACGACGCAGGGCCCGCTGTTTCTCGACGGCCACGGCAACTTCGGCCCCGGCCAGGGATCGTTCCGCGGCACCGCGCATTCGGCGCCCGAGCAGCAGGCGAACCTCGCCGGGCTCCTGAACCTGCTCGGCCACCCGATCGGGAACAACGAGGTTTCGCTGATCTTCGGCGACGCGCAGCGCTGACGCGCGCGTCGCCCTTTCCTTCCTACTTCTGCGCGAGCGGCGCGGCGACCGACGGTGCGGTGGCCGCCGGCGCGGCCGCACCGGACGCCGGCACGGGTGCGGGCGCCGCCATGTCGCCGTTCTCGCGCGCCATCTCCGCGACGTTCCACCCGCCGCCGAGCGCCTTCACGAGCCCGACCGACGACACCATCCGCTGGCCGGCGATCGTCGCGAGCTTCTGCTGCGCGGTGAACGCGGTGGTCTGCGCGGTCAGCACGTTCAGGTACGCGACCGTGCCGGCCTTGTACTGGTTCGTGACGATCGCGAGCGCGTGCTCGGCGCTGTCGACGGCCTGCCGCTGCACGTCGATTTCCTGCGCGAGGATGCGTTGCGACGCGAGGTTGTCCTCGACGTCCTGGAATGCGGTGAGCACCGCGAGGCGGTACGCGGCGACGTCCTGGTCGTAGGTTGCACGCGCGGCGTCGGTCTGCGCGGCGCGCAGCCCTGCGTCGAACAGCGTGGCCGCGAGCTGCGGGCCGACCGTCCAGAAACGCGCCGGCAGCGTGAACAGCTGCGACCACACCGAGCTCTGGAAACCGCCGGTGGCCGACAGCGTCAGGGTCGGGAAGAACGCCGAGATCGCGACGCCGATCTGCTCGTTCGCAGCCGCCGCACGGCGCTCGGCCGCCGCGATGTCGGGCCGGCGCTCGAGGATCGCGGACGGCACGTCGACCGGCGTGATGGGCGGCTCGGCCGCGAGCGGATTCGGCGGCAGCGAGAAGGTCGACGCCGGTTCGCCGATCAGCGTCGCGATCGCATGCTCGTACTGCGCGCGTGCGACGCCATTGTCGATCGACGCCGCCTGCGCGCTTTGCAGTTGCGTCTGCGCCTGGATCACGTCCGCGCGCGCGGCGACGCCCTGCGCGTACTGGTTCTGCGTGAGCGTCAGCGACCGCTGGTACGACTTCACGGTGTCGTCGAGCAGCTTCTGCAGCGCATCGGACGTGCGCAGCTGGTAATAGGTTTGCGCGAGCAGCGCCTGCTGCGACAGCCGCGCGTTCGCGAGATCGGCCGCGGCCGCCGCTTCGCCGGCGCGCTGCGCGCTGACGGTACGGCTCACCTTGCCCCACAGGTCGGGTTCCCAGCTCGCGTCGAGGCCGACGCTGTAGCTGTTGTTGATCGAACCGGACGAGCCGCTGCCGAAACCCGACGACGAACCCGACGATACCGACGTGCGCGGCGTGCGGGCGCGCGAGCCCGACGCGGTCAGCCCGACGGTCGGGAAGTACGCGGCACGCGCCTCGGTGACGAGCGCGCGCGCCTGCCGGTAAGCGGCCGCCGATTGCACGATGGTCTGGTTCGATGCGTTGAGCTTGCCGATCAGCGCGTCGAGCTGCGGATCGTTGTAGACCGTCCACCACGGGCCGCGATCGGTGCGGTCGGCGGGTTGCGCGACCTTCCAGCCGGCCGGCGCTTCCTTGTATGCGGCGGGGATCGACGTGTCGGGCCGGTGATAGTCGGGCCCGACGGCGCAGCCGGCGAGCAGCACGGCCGTCGCGACGGCGACGGCGGCGCTCAGCGGGCGAAGGGCGCGCGGGAGGGAGGCGTACGGCATGGTGATTTTCCTGTCTGGGCGTGACGTCCGGCGAGCGGCGTCGCGCGATGCGGTCGTCGTGCCGCTGGCGGACAAATGGTAACTGACGGCGGGATAGCTGCGCAGCCCAAAGGGTACGGTGCGCGGCGACAGGAATGTGTTACCGGCGCGAGCGGCCGGTTTACCGGCCATTACGGCTCGCTGGCCGGAAGACGGGCGGGCGGTGCCGGCCGTGCGGGGCGCGGCCGGGGTTCGGGACGGAACCCGGACGAAACAGTCGGGAAGGCAGGCGGAAGGCGCGTGCCGTCAGTGGCAGCGCGCGGGCAGCGGGAGCGGTTCGGCGGCGGGCCGCCATGTCGACGGCTCCGTCGCGGCCGGCTGGCCCGTGCGGCGCGCACCGTCTTTCGCGTTGCGCTGCCGGCGATGATCGAACCATGCCACCCCGAGCGCCGCGAGCGAGCCGCCCGGCACCACCAGCATCGTCACGTACAGCGCGATCTTCCAGCCGCGGTGCGGCCCGGAAAACACATGGTGAGCGGTATCGGTCAGGTTGCGGCGCAGTGCGCCGGCGGCATTTTTCAGGAACAGCATCGCGAACATCCTCGGGTGCCCGGCAGCGCGGGCGAATCGGTCAGAACATAGTCTCCGGCAGTGCAACATGCACGTCGTAACTGGTAGTCTCGAATAATATTGACTAAGCAATCAATTTTCAAGATACTGGGCGCGTCCAAATCCGAAACGCACTATTGCTGCGCGCGCAATCGCATGACCGGCGGCCTCTACGATCCCGAGAACATCACGCTGGAAACGAGCCTCGGCTATTACCTGTCGAAGGCGAAGCAGGCGCTCGTCGAGCGGATGGATCGCGCGCTCGAGCCGCTCGACCTCACCGCGCAGCAGATCGGCGTGATCCTGCTGCTGGCACGTGGTTATGCGCGTACGCCGTTCGAGCTGTCCCGCAAGATGTCGTACGACAGCGGCTCGATGACCCGAATGCTCGACCGGCTCGAACGCAAGGGGCTGATTGCCCGCTCGCGCAGCGAGCAGGACCGCCGGATGATCGAGCTGACGCTGACCGAACGCGGCGCCGACGCTGCCCGTGCGCTGCCGTCGCTGATCGCGACCGCGCTCAACGCGCAGCTCGACGGTTTCTCGGCCGACGAGCTTGCGACGCTCACCGGCCTGCTGCAACGCTTCGTCGCCAACGGGCCCGGCACCGCCGGTTGCCCGAAACCCGACGACGAAGCGGACTGCTGATGTGCGCGGAGGCCCCCATGTCTAGGTTAAGCGTTCGCTTATTTATCTGTCTGGGCAGAAGATGACAGGGCACGCGCTCCCCTTTTCCCTTTATCCGTTCCACCCGGCCGGGCTGCGCTGCGGCGCACACCCGTGCGTTGTGCCGGCGCGTCGCGCGCGCCGCGTCTAGGAGATTTCGATGTCCGCCACCACGGCATCCGCCGCCTCCCCCGCCGCCGAACCCGCGCCGCTGTCCGGCGGCGCCCTCGCGCTGCTCACCGTCGGGCTGGCGCTCGGCACCTTCATGGAAGTGCTCGACACGTCGATCGCGAACGTCGCGGTGCCGACCATCTCGGGCAGCCTCGGCGTCGCGACGAGCGAAGGCACCTGGGTGATCTCGTCGTACTCGGTCGCGTCCGCGATCGCGGTGCCGCTTACCGGCTGGCTCGCGCGGCGCGTCGGCGAGGTGCGGCTGTTCACGCTGTCGGTGCTCGCGTTCACGATCGCGTCGGCGCTGTGCGGCCTGGCGACCAACTTCGAGACGCTGATCGCGTTCCGGCTGCTGCAGGGCCTCGTGTCGGGGCCGATGGTGCCGCTGTCGCAGACGATCCTGATGCGCAGCTACCCGCCCGCGAAGCGCGGGCTCGCACTCGGGTTATGGGCGATGACGGTGATCGTCGCGCCGATCTTCGGCCCGCTGCTGGGCGGCTGGATCAGCGACAACTACACGTGGCCGTGGATCTTCTATATCAACCTGCCGATCGGCATCTTCTCGGCGACCTGCGCGTATTTCCTGCTGCGCGGCCGCGAGACGAAGACGACGAAGCAGCGGATCGACGCGATCGGCCTCGCGCTGCTCGTGATCGGCGTGTCGTGCCTGCAGATGATGCTCGACCTCGGCAAGGACCGCGACTGGTTCAACTCGACGTTCATCGTCGCGCTCGCGCTGATCGCGGTCGTGTCGCTCGCGTTCATGCTCGTGTGGGAGGCGACCGAGAAGGAACCGGTGGTCGACCTGTCGCTCTTCAAGGACCGCAACTTCGCGCTCGGCGCGATGATCATCTCGTTCGGCTTCATGGCGTTCTTCGGCTCGGTCGTGATCTTCCCGCTGTGGCTGCAGACGGTGATGGGCTACACGGCGGGCAAGGCCGGCCTCGCGACCGCGCCGGTCGGGCTGCTCGCGCTCGTGCTGTCGCCGCTGATCGGCCGCAACATGCACCGGCTCGACCTGCGGATGGTCGCGAGCTTCGCGTTCATCGTGTTCGCCGGCGTGTCGATCTGGAACTCGACGTTTACGCTCGACGTGCCGTTCAACCATGTGATCCTGCCGCGTCTCGTGCAGGGGATCGGCGTCGCGTGCTTCTTCGTGCCGATGACGACGATCACGCTGTCGAGCATCTCCGACGAGCGGCTCGCGAGCGCGTCGGGGCTGTCGAACTTCCTGCGCACGCTGTCGGGCGCGATCGGCACCGCGGCCAGCTCGACGTTCTGGGAGAACGACGCGATCTACCACCACGCGCGGCTGTCGGAATCGGTGAGCGTGTATGCGCAGAGCACGACCGACTACCAGGGCGCGCTGTCGCAGCTCGGCATCGTCGGCCAGACGGCCAACGCGCAGCTCAACCAGCTCGTCACGCAGCAGGGCTTCATGATGGCGACCAACGACTTCTTCCTGTTGTCGGCCTTCATGTTCGGCGCGCTCGCGGCGCTCGTGTGGATCACGAAGCCGAGGAAGGGGGCGGGGCCGGCGATGGGGCATTGAAATCGGCAAGCTGTTCGAGGGTGACGCATGAAGTTGCTGCTCGATACACACCTGCTTCTTTGGGCGGCAGCCGGTGCGGCCGAACTGCCCGCCCGCGCCGGTGCGCTCATCGAGGATCCCGCCTGTACACCGCTTTTCAGCGTCGCGAGCCTCTGGGAGATCGTCAACAAGCGTGGTCTGGATCGCGACGATTTCCAGGTGGACCCAAACGTGCTCCGTCGCAATCTCCTCGATGTCGGCTAGATGGAATTGCCGATCACGAGCGCACACGCACTTGCAGTCGAACAACTGCCGTCGATCCATCGAGATCCGTTTGACCGTCTCCTGGTCGCGCAGGCGATCTCGGAAGGCATTACGCTGTTTACGCACAACCCTACCATCGCCCGCTATCCGGGCCCGATCAGGCACGTCTGAGTGCGCCGGGCATCGCCCGGCCGTCACGCCCTCGCCCGCAACCCGCCGAACGCCAGATCGTCGCCGGGCGCGATGGGCAGCGTCGCCCGCGCGACGTCGAGCCACGCGCGCGCCGCGTGCGACAGATACCCCTTCTTCAGCCAGCCGAGCGCGATCGCCCACGTGATTTCCGGCTCGACGATCGGCCGGCACGTGAACTGGCCCGCGTCGAGCCGCCGGCAATACGGCTCGGGCAGTAGCGCGATGCCGACCCCCGCATGCACGAGCGCGGCCATGAAATCCCAGTGGCCGCTGCGGCTCACGATCGACGGCGTGAAGCCGGCCTGTCGGCACGCGTCCAGCACCGCGTCGTGCAGTGCGAGGCTTTCCGCGTAGAACACGAACGACTCGCGCGCGAGATCCGCGAGCGGCACGGCCGCGTGATCCTCCCAGCGCGACTCGCGCGGCGCGACGAGCCACAACGGCGCACGCACCATCGGCAGCCGCTCGAAGATGCCGGGATCCACCGGCTCCAGCAGCCCGCCGAGTTCCAGTTCACCCGACGTCAGCGCGGCCTCGATCATCCGCGCGCCCTGCTCGAACAGCTTCAGCTCGATGTTCGGGTAGCGCTGCTTGTACGCGGCGATGATCGGCGTGAACAGCGAGCCGCCGAGCGGCGGGATGCCGATCGTCAGCTCGCCGCGCCCGAGCGTGCCGAGATCGTTCAGCTCCGACTGCAGCTGCGCCTGTGCGGCGAGCACGTCCTGGCCGCGCTGGAACACGATCCGCCCCGCGTCGGTCAGCACCATCTGCCGACCGTCCCGCAGCAGCAGCGGCGAACCGATCTCGTCCTCCAGCGCCTTCACCATCTTGCTGATGGTCGGCTGGGTCACGAACAGCCTGTCGGCGGCCGCCGTGAAGCTCTGCTGGCGAACCACCTCGACGAAGTACCGCAGTGCGCGCAATTCCATCGATCACTCCCCAGATTGGTGCAACGAACACAATCAGAATTCCGAATTGGAATGATAAGGATAGAGACAAGTCATTTTATTTATGGTTAGGGGAAACCCTATACTCCTCCCATCAACGCAATATCTGTATGGAGCCTGCCATGACCAAGCCGACCGCTACTGCCGCCGCCCGCCCCGCCGCTTCGGGCAGCATTGCGCACACGGGCCGGATCGTGCTGCAGGCCGCCGCGCTCGGCGTGCTGTGGATGGCGGTCGACTGGGCCGTGCGCAGGATCGGGCTGCCGATTCCGTCCGGCGTGATCGGCCTCGCGGTACTCCTCGTGCTGCTGTTCTCGGGCCGCGTCGCACCTGCGTGGGTGAAGGACGGCGCGAACTGGCTGCTGTCCGACATGCTGCTGTTCTTCGTGCCGGCCGCCGTCGCGGCCGTGCAATACGGCGGGTTGTTCCGCGAGGACGGCTGGCGCATCGCGCTGGTGATGCTCGCCGGCACCGCGTTCGTGATGGTCGCGGTGGCCGTCGCGGTCGACCTCGCCGCGAAGCTCGAGCGCCGGCTCGCCGCGCAGCGCGTGTTCGCCGAACGCCGCCGCGCGCGCCTCGCCACCGTGTCCGCCCACTGAGCCGGAGCCTGCCATGTTGCCGCTGCTGTCGAACTTGTCCGCCGACCACGTGAATACCGCGATCTCGGTCGGCTGCTTCGTGCTGACGGTCGCGCTGTATTTCGCGTCGAAGCGGCTCTACGCGTACAGGAAGACGCTGCTGTTCTCGCCGCTCGTGTTCGTGCCGGGCGTGCTGGTGCTGCTCGTGCTGCTGACCGGCATCCCGTATTCGGTCTACTTCCGCGACACGCGCTGGCTGATGTGGCTGCTCGGCCCGGCGACGATCGCGTTCGCGGTGCCGATCTACGACTATCGCGACCTGATCCGCCGCCACTGGCTGTCGCTGTCGGTCGGCGTCGCGGTCGGGATCGGCGCGGGCGTGTGCGGCTCGCTGCTGCTCGCGAAGCTGCTGCACCTGTCGCCCGAGCTGCAGCGCTCGCTGATGACGCGCTCGGTCTCGACCCCGTTCGCGCTCGCCGTCTCCGACAAGATCCATGCGCCGAAGGACCTCACCGCCCTGTTCGTGATCGCGACCGGCATCTGCGGGATGCTGCTCGGCGAGATCGTGCTCGCGCTGGTGCCGATGCGCACGCGGCTCGCGCGCGGTGCGCTGTTCGGCGCGGCCGCCCACGGCGTGGGCACCGCGAAGGCGCGCGAGATCGGCAGCGAGGAAGGCGTCGTGTCGAGCCTCACGATGATGATCGCGGGCGTCGCGATGGTGCTGATCGCGCCGCTGCTGTCGCTGTTGCCGATCTGACGTTGTCCGGGCGGGCGCCACGGCTCGCCCTCCCCACCGCCCCTCGCCTTTCCCGCCTGACGG
>NZ_QMFZ01000021.1:0-146946 GCF_003294055.1 Burkholderia reimsis | reverse complement strand
AACGCGACGAAGCGGAAGCCGCCATGGTGCGTCTTATCGACGTGCGCGGCTGGGATTACCTGCTGTCGGAATCGGGCCTGCGCACCTTCATGGACGCCAAGGCTCGCGACCAGTGGAGCAACCAGATCGCCGAAGGCGACGTGCCCGAATTGACCGCCGCCAATATCGAAGCGACGTTCGCACAGCTCTACGGTGCACGCGGCGACATGTTCGAGCGCGGCGTGCTTCAGTGCTTCCGGCGACTATCGTGGGACTACAAGACCAATCAGCCGTTCAAGTTCGGCAAACGGATCATCGTGAAGTATCTGCTCTCGCAGGGCAGTACGAATCACCGAACCACCGATGAACTCGACGATCTCATTCGCGTGTTCAGCGTGCTCGACCGTCAGCCCGAGCCAGATCACCGGCACGGCGCGTACTGCCTCATCGCGGACGCCCAGCGTGCGCGGCACACCGAGGTCGAGAACGCCTACTTCCACCTGCGCTGGTTTAAAAATGGCAACGGGCACCTGACCTTTAAGCGCACTGATCTGGTCGAGCAATTGAACAAGATCCTCGCGAAGCATTACCCGAACGCGCTCGCGTCCGAAGCGCGGTAGTTCCGGGACGCGTCCTGCGTCTCGTCTTTCCCCTTCAATTCAGCGAAATCGGTATCCGGTTCATCCGGAGGTCCGTGCTCGTCCAACCCGGAGCCTGTTGTGAATCTGCCTTCTACCCGCCACGCCGGGCCGCGCTTCAAACTCGGCCGGATTTTTGCAACACCCGCTGCCCTGGAAGTCATGGCCGACGCAGATGTCTCGATCGTCGACCTGTTGATCCGGCACGTCCGCGGCGACTGGGGCGACTTGTCCGAGTCCGACCGCCAGCAGAACGAACTCTCAGTCGAGGCCGGCCTGCGGCTGCTGTCCTGCTACGTTCTGCCCGGCGGACAAACCGTATGGGTCATCACGGAATGGGATCGCTCCTCGACCACGTTCCTATTACCGGGCGACTACTAGCGGTCAGCGCGGCAAGGACGACATCGGCTGATCGAGCAGTGCGTCGATAAAGGCGTGCGGGTCGACATCCAATACCCGCAGAAAGTCCAGCAGCTCGACCACATCGAGGCGGCGGACACCGCTCTCGACCTTCGACACGAAGGCCTGCGGCCGTCCGAGGCGATCCGCGACGTCCTGTTGCAACAGCCCGCGCTGCTTGCGCAGATCCGCGAGCAGCGTCGCAATCCGCTGGTAGCGAGGATCGTGGATTGGATGGGTCATGAAGAAATTCTAGATACACATAGCGGATATTCTTTATCCGTATACGGTATATTTGCGGAGGCTTACATGTTTCAACTCGTCTGGCTGTCCGGCGTTGCCGCGACGGCGCTGGGCATCGTCTTCGACATGCGCCGGCTTCGCATTGCCCGGGTAGGCCTTGGGCCGCTCGGCTGGGTCGTCGCGTCGGTCTGCGCCGGGCCCATTGCTGGAGCCGTCTACCTACTCCGGCGGCGGTCCGCACGGGCAGCGCTGGTCGATGCGACTTGGCAACTCGTCGGCGATGCGACGCACCCGACAACCGTACGGCGGGAGCGATTGATTGCGCTGGAGCGCAGCGGTGTGCTCGGTAAGCCGATCTTCCGGACCTGTCTGGCTGGCCTGGACGCCGAATCGATCAATGCAGTCCCGGTGCAGGAAGCCCAGCCGCAGGCTAATGACGGGGATGCGGGTCGATGCATGTAAGGAAACGATGTTGCAACCGCCCGCATTCGATCACGCCCCTCCAAGCGCGGAACGTAACCGTGGCCTGAGTCCTGGCAGCAGTCTCTCCCTCGGATGCCAGGACCATTCGCCGACAGGTTCGCCCTGTCGGCATTTTTTATTCCGGATGCCCGGCACGTGCCGGGCGCCACGAAACGCCTGTCATTTCACCAATCACCACAGCAACGGGAAACGAAATCATGAAGACCAAGCGCCACCTCAGAATCGTCCGCTTCGCATTGTGCGCCGCCACGGCCGCAATCCTGTCCGCGTGCGGACAGAACGCACCTTCGGAAAGCGACGCAAAGCAGATTGTCGCGAGTTCGCTCGGCGACTGCCGATATTTTGAACTTCGGGACTTCCAGAAGGTGAACGGCATTCCTGGCGACTCCGGCAACGACTACCGCGTGGATGTCAAATACACCATACGCCTGTCCCCAGACAGCGACGTCAAGGCCTACGCTAGGCAATGGCAGGAGCAGTACGAAAAGTATCAATCCCTGAACGCCGACGCGGAGCAGAAGGCGAAACAGTACTATGACAATAAGCAGGCCTACGTTGCCGCAAATTCCAGCGATCTTGACGCAGGACGCACGTTCGAGCAGCAACATCAGGACGAGTATCAGGCGATGTCAAATGCGAAAATCGAGGTAGGCAACGCCGCCGCGGCACTCAACAACACCGCTCCCGGCCTGGTCTTCCGACGCGCTATCGTTCAGGCGTGTCCCAGCATTGATCTGCGGCTTCTCACCAACTTCTTCAATGGAAAGGCAACCGACTACAGCAATGACGTCGACGTGGAGTTCACGCAGACGCTCGACATGGTCAAGACCGACAACGGATGGCAAGCTGCGCGGTAACGACCGGCAATCCATCCTGCGGCGATAGGAGTTCGTTTCCGCTATCCAGGAACAACCATAAAAGACAACCTGAAACGATGGGTTCGCAACGAAGCAACCTCGCTCCCACTGAACCGCTCCACGTCGCGGCAGCAGCGCTGCTCCAGCTCGCCGGCGAAACGGCTCGGGCAAGCGCGACCCCGCCGTGGGGCCGCAAACACGCGCTCGAACTGCTCGACGCCCTGCTCTCGCTCTCTTCTGCACACGGCTTCGCGCAGCAGGATTCGTTGCGCGAAAAGCTGATCACCGGTGCGTGTACCAACCGTACGCGGCTGCTGGCTGAGGTTGCCTTCGAAGATGTTCCGGCATCGGCGTTGCTCGACGCCATCCGACAGTCGGGCTTTCATTTCAGTGAATAGCTTCGATATGTATCGAGCGCGTACCGCGCGAGCCCGATCGAAGAGGTCATAGACGGGCGTGCCTCATGGTACGCCCGTCCGGTCCGCATCGGCTGCTTCTTTTTTTTGACCGTTGGAAAAGTCTGTTGCGCAATCGAACGACCGTCATCCAATTGACGAGCCGCAGAACTCCCCTCGGGCCGACGACCCGAGTGCATCCCTGGGCTTGCGCCCCAGCAAGCCAACCGGTACTGCTAAGCCTCCAGAAACCACCGCACCCAATCGACACTTCGCTCGATTCCGCCGACCGTCCAAACGTACGTGCCGAGTTCTGGATCGAAAAAGACATCGACCACCGATGTCCCGACCGACGCCGTGGCACCACGTATTCGTCTGGTCCAGATTGATGACCGTGATTCCCGTGCGAGCTGCGGCCGACAGCGCCTCTACCATTGGAGCGTTCATTGGGAACCCCTTCGGTTTGGAAACGCGTTGAAATAGCTGGAGCTTTCAAGATAGCCGACAAGCCGGCATTCGGCAAAAAGCCGATGAATACATCGCCGACCCAATCCTCGACCGGCTCGTCCATCAGGCGCATAAGCTGCCGTTGAAAGGCGAATCGATGCGAAAGACCAACGCGCAGTCCTCCGCATCCTGATCGTGGTCACCTTCGGTATAATCCATTGACCGCGCAACACCACCTTCCGCACTGATCACGTTCGCCGGAACGGCTGATCACCATCACCGAAATCCGCAGCATGCCAAGTGAAGGAGCCAATTTTTGACTTTGACGATTTTTGACAACGTCACACTCGGCCTCGGGGTAATGTTGGCTTATCCAGCTTGATATGATCACGTCCCCCAAACTCCTCGCAGGAACGGACGGGACGCCTCAAGGACATCGGACAGCGATGGAATGATTGACAGTTTCCATTGCTTGCATATATGAAAGCATAGCGAATATTCATGAACCGCCGATTCAAATCATGGTTGTTGGCTCTGGCAATCGGCGCTGCAGTTGCGGGCATTGTGGCATCACTAAATCTGGTGCTTGCGGACCCTGAACTGCCCCAGCCAAGTTGGTTAATCGAATGTCACATAGCGTGTGCGTTCGTCGGCGCGTTTGCCGCCACTCGTTTCGTTCAGGGGACCCCGTCCGCACTTCAGGGGCCGACTTCCTCTACCACTACGGCACAAGGCGTTGTTATGGGGAATAGGACAGGCGTTGTAAATTTTGTCGTACCAGGGAATAGCAAATTCTTCTCACCCATCCGCTGCATCATGATTCTCTGCATCGTGCTGTGCCTCATGGCACAGTTCGTTCAGGCGGGTAAGGTGGCCGACGGAGCGAGTGGCACGTCGACTGGCGGGAGCACACAAATTCGACGGTTAAGTACATGACGCCCATCGATGCTCGACGCCATGAATCACGGGCAACAACAGACGGTCCCGAAGCAACGACCGATGTACGCAGCAGATCGATTCGCCAGACATCTGCGGTCTTCTGCCTCGTCCTGGGTGTCGCCTCGATCTGCGTAGGGCTCTACTGCCTGGTTCAAGCCCTCGACGCCTTCAATCTTCCGATGGCGTTCAAGGTGTGGCTCTCACGTGCAGTCGCCTCTATGGTGATGGGCTGGGTTCTCCTGCACATCGGCAGTAAGCGCATCGAAGCCTTTTAGCTCGTTCAAAAAATGGAAATATGAGATTTCGATCGCTCGTTGCAGCGTTGTTCCGGCGCCAAACAATTAGTATATCGACCAACATCGCACAGCACCCCACAGTAGGCCGCTCAAATCGAGCCTGCCAATGGACGCGCTAGCGTCACTGTTCGGCGAAGCAGCCGATCGAGGAGAGTCCCTACGGAATCTTCCCCCCCAGATGAGCGCCCGTTTCGATGTGGTCATTCGCCTTAGTGCGCCTTCGAGGAGTTCATCTGAGACAGCCCCAAATAGGTAGACAGTACCGACCAGATCATCCTGCCCGGCTCGAGAGTTGAATACAGACCGTGCTTTGTTGATCGATCATCGAATGCGAAAAATTCTCAATCTACTATCCTCTCGACGCAAACGCGATCGGGCAGTTGAAAACGCAACGACCGACGTTGTCGCTACAGCGATCCACTCCGTCGCAATACTTGTCGATGACCGTGTAGCGTTTGGCCTGCAAGCCGCCGACGTCGCCGCGCGATTGGGCCCACGTGCCATTGACATGCTGGTATCCCGCCTCCACTCGCCCTCACACCCTGCTCCGGACGCGTTCGAACCCAGTGTGAGCGGCTTAGGGGGATGGCTCGCCGCCTGGCAATTCGCCGTCTTCGAGATTCTCTTCCATTTTCATGATTCTGCACTCGATAGCCTTCGCGAAATCGCTTGGGGCGAATATGATTGGACGCAAGGTAACGCGCTAGAAATTTTGGTTCGCCTGGCAGCCAAGGGCATTGGACGAGAACAAACGATTGCGGACCTTCATCGCGACTTCGAACAAGTTGCTGAGGAAGCGAAGCAATATGCCGTAGCCCCACTGTTGCAGCGCGCGAAGTTCGAGCCGGAAGTCGCCGCAATTATGAGGAAATTGCAAACCGTTCCCGATTGGCGCGAGGTCGCGTACCAGTTGGAACGAAGGCACCGTTAAGCGGCGTGCGTTGCCTTAAGAGCCGCCGCAAGAAATTGGACGCGCATATCGCTCTTCTGTGCCAATACTTCACACCAAATTTGGTCTTTCGAAGGCAGACATGGACGCACTAGCACTCGCCGTTAGGCACATTGATCAACGGACCAATTTGCACACAGAGGACGACGACGTGAACGCACTTGCGGAGATCGCATCTGAACTTGTAATCGCAGCGGCAGCCGGCAGTGCAGTCAGTCATAGCACCTCGGAAGCGATGTACCTCGATCCGGAGGCCGGCGCTACCTGGTCAGGTCGCGGTCGCGCAACGGCGTGGATCAAGGATGCCAAGAATCGCGATCGCTTTCTGATTCAGGGGTAGGACATCGCAATTTTCCGACTCACCTCAATAAATTCGGGATCGTCGAACAATTGATGCAGAAGACTCTGGAAAATCGCAGTCGTCTGCATCATCCCGTCCTGTGCAGCCAGCCCCCCTATGAACTGAACGTCCCACTTAGTTTGCGCACGTAACACCTTGTCATAAACAACGGCCCGCCCGTCCGACACGATAAATCGTCCTGCGAGTTCGGCATGTCCGTCTAGCACATGGACATCAGACAAGGAGACTGTCAAGACGGCAGGTGCGTTTGCTGAATAAAGTCCCGCCGATGCGAGCTCAATGCGAAGTGCCTCTTTCAAATACGAAGTCCACGACCCATCCGCAGGCGCCGCGACACTCAATGATCGAACCTGCGTCTGAATATCCGCTGGCTCTGCACCACGCGCTACCTGATAGCGTGCCATACGCGGAATTTTCACCAGTGCCATTTGGTTTGCGATACTAAGCTGATAGATGGGTGCCGGTTGCGTCACGCAGCCCCCACATACAGCCAATATGCTTGCGAACAACACGAATTTCCCGCGAGACAGGTCACGTCTCCGTTCAGGTACAGTGCAATGCATCATTGAGCGAGATCAGAAGCTTGGTCGATTTGCTCGAGACTCTTCCCGACTATTTGACGCAACATTGTCGCTGATGCCTCTTGAACCGACATGCGTTGCAAGCCTTCCGGGCCAGAGGCGTTGCCGATCGTCGTGTGAATTGCATGCTTCACAGTCGTGGTCACCGGCTCATGCCCGGGCTCAAGGTAATTTGTCGTGCAAATGTAGCCGTCCGTTACCATTGTGCCGATCAAGCCAAAGGTAAGGCCCGTCCCAAAGCCTTTGGCCGCAACGTTGTCGGTCAACGGAACGTTGTTGAGGGTAATCGAAAGCTTCCGTCCTGACGGGACCGGGTCATACGAAACTCGACTGAACAAACCAGATTGTGAAACTTGCTCGAAGACACGCGGACGTAGCGCTTCAGTTGCTTGAGCATTCGCAACGCCCTTTGTTTGGAACTCGACCAATAATTGTATCGGTTGCGGACTCGCCGACTTTTTCAAATCAGCATAGTGCGGCTCCCCAAGCGACTGGTCAACATACGAATGCGGCGCCAGACACGCAGACAGCGACAATGTCAACCCAATGGCAACGGAAAATCGAGCGATACGGAAATCTTTGATCATTTCGGTTGGTTTTTAATGTAAACAGCAAGTAGCTGTATCGAGTGTGGCTGGTCAGCAACGTCCACTTACACATATTTTTCGTCAAATTGGCCCAGCGGGAGCTCTGTTCTGCGCCCCCCGTTACGGCTGCCGCTGACGCAGTCTATCCGCTCGCAAATCCTACCGGATCGTTACATTTATTTACACCGCCCAATCATCAAATATTGTCAATCGACACCATGTTGATGAAAATACTGGTTCTCACGAGAGTCATCATCACAGGATGACTGAATCGTTGCAGTTGCGACCTAGCACAAGCTACCGATTTATCAAGCCTATCCAGCACCTGGAATTTCATCGATGAATAACCCAACCATTCGCGAGTTGCAGAAGCAGCTCGGCCAGTTGAACCTGCTCGTTGAAGACGCCAAGCGGCAAGAGAAGCAAGCCAAACTCCAACAGATCGCCGAAGACGTCAAAGAATACGGCATCACTGAGATTGAACTACTGCGAGCGGCTGGCTTCATCCAAGCCAAGCGAAAGAAGGCACCCGCCAAGTATTACGATCCGGGCTCTGGACGGTCATGGTCTGGCAAAGGTCCGCGTCCGAAGTGGCTCGTCGGCAAGAACCTCGACGACTATCTTATCCGCGAGGCACCGCAGCCGTGGTGGCCGGAACGGACCTGACCGATCATCCTATCTTGACGATCGACATGAAGCCCTGCAACGCGAGTGGCGTCTGATTCTGCGAGCCCAGCACTTTTGTGAAGCCCATCCACAGAGGACTGCTGTCGCCCCAACTCGCCTGCACCCCGCTCATGCGTAACGAACCGAGAACGCCGGAAATCGAAGCGATGCCTATCGGAGCGTCCGGGTACTGCTGTACGGCGTATTGGTAGATGCCTGGGAAAGCATAGTTCTGTCCGACTGCGAAAACCATCTGCGCCGGCAACTGATATGTGCCCGTCGACGATGCGAGGATCTTCGCACTACCAGAGACCAGGTAGACACCGACGGGGATAGTGATCGTACCGTCGGCATTCGGGGTGTACTGGAAGCCATTGGCGGCCGAGACGCCGATGCGGAAATCGAGCTGGTACCAGTTGCCCATGTCGATTCCACGGCCACCATTGGCTTGTGCGCCGTGACCGAGTTCAATCGTCAGCACGGGTAGGATGCCATGCGGCGACGGCAGATTCGTAAGCTGACTCCCGTCGATAGCCGGCAATCTGCCGCTTTCGTCGAGTACGACAACATCGCCGGGTGCGGTGCCCTCCTGCGACTTAGGGATCGCGGCCTCTGCCGTTGCCTCCGCGCTGGCGGCTGTTGCGGCGATCGCCTGAAGACCCGGACCGAGACCAGTGATCGAATTCCCCAGTGCGGCGAGCGCCGAGGAAATGGTTTGCTGAGAGCTTGTTGTCACGATGTCCTCATGGATAGGAAGTTAGACCATAGGATTCGGCTTCCCCCATCCCCCTCGCGTCACGACTGCTGTATCGCCGTCGCCGAACTGCCCAAGGAAAATTACGCGCCGATACGGTGATCGGCGGAGGGGTTCGGCCGTATACTTCGAGCCCCACACTCGACGCAGCTCCTATGCGACAAATCTTCGCGTGCGCGCTAATGGCCCTTGCCACTCACGCCTTTGCTTCCAACTCCTGCCCGCAGTTCAGTCCGAAAGGAAAATCTCCGGTCGTCACCAATCCTCGGATAGCCGCGAAGACACGCCTCCTGTGCTATTCGGACTTTGAGGTGTTGCACTCGAGCATCACGCATGGACCGCTTTGGTCAGCCGAACACCTGACCCGTTCGCACCTCGCGGCGGCGAAAAACGAGATCCGCACGAACCGATTTTTCGAGGAGTCGCGGTTACCGAACGGGGAAGGCGCGCGACTGACGGACTACCGCAAAAGTGGCTACGATCGCGGGCACATGAGTCCAGCTGGTGATCGCTGGAACGATCGGGCAATGGCCGAATCGTTTACGCTTGCAAACATGGTGCCGCAGAATCCGACGAACAATCGTCACCTGTGGGCGCACATCGAGGAAGCGGTTCGCCGGATCGGTCTGCGCGCGACGGACACATACGTTGTCACGGGGCCGTTGTTCAAGGGTGCAGAATTGACGACGATCGGCAAAACCGGCGTCATCGTTCCAACCCAGATTTTCAAGGTAGTCTATGTACCTCAGAAGCGGCTCGCGTTCGCAGTCGTCGCTAATAACATCGCAACCAAGCGCTACACGATTGCGACGGTACATGAGCTCGAGGCGCAAAGCGGCCTGCGATTCCCCGGCATTCCGGAATCGCTGAAGGATACACGCATCGGAGGTCTAAATGGAGTTTAAGGCGTTTGCAGACGACTCGACCGTCGTGAATATTCACGGCGATGCGTTCACCGTCACCAACGATCCTGAGCGCATCGTATTGTCAGGCACGTTAGAACTCACGCGCGACAAAGCGGGCCTCGCCGCCGCACTTGCGCTACAGCAGGCCATCGCGAGCATCGTAGACGTACTTCAGCACGATCCCGCACTGCCCGAACACGTCCGCGATGAGCCCGCCGCACCGAAGGGTAAAATCAAGAACCCGTTCAGTGGATAGGCGGACTCCTCATCTGACAGCTGACTCTCCTGGCCACCATATCGTTAAAGATGGAGCAATGAGCAGCAAGTAGGTGGTTATGGATTGCAGTGCACCAGCACCCCATGGCCACCAAAGCACGACATCGTAGGCCTTCAGATCCGCCCGCAGCGTCCGGGCGTACCTCGTGCTCATCGCATTTGCGTTGACGGATACCATGACTTATGTAGGTATCCTTGAATGCCGACTGGATGTACTTCTCTCACCGCGTCAGTTATAGCAGCATTCGGAAGTGACGCTTGTCCGCATCGGAGGACTTGAGGATGCGGTACTCCATGCCGCTGGCCACCGCGATCTGCTGAGCGAAGTCCTTCTTGGCCTGCACCACCGTGTCCTCGATCTGGTTGTCGGCCTTCACTTCGACGATCACGTACTTCAGGCTGCCATCCGGCTCCTCGCGCTGGAAGATGAAGTCCGGGTAGTAGCTGCGCACGGTGCGAGAATCCGGGTCGATGTACTGGATGAAAAAGTCGGACTGGCCGTGAGTCAGCATTCCAGTGAAGTAGATCTTCTTCACCCGTTGCTCACGCAGCAGATCCCAGAACAACCAGTTCTCCGAGCCGGAGTCAAAACAGTAGGTGTCGAGGTGGAAGCTCTTAGCGCGCTCCTCGCCCTTGATCTGCGTGTCGTTCATCCGGACGATCTTGTCCTTGGCCGCCGACACCTCGTAGTAGCCGTTCGGGGGCATCTTAATCAGATCGACTTCATGCTCCTCGGTTTGCTGCGACTCGTCGAGGTCGTAGAGCTGCCGGAACAGGCGCGGGATGATCTTGTCGTACAGTAACTCGTTAAATTCGTTGGTTATCGCTACCAGCTCGTCGGTGCCTTCCTTCGTCGAATCCAGCAGTTCCTCAATATCGAGTGGGCGTAGATTGAGGTAGCGGGACGCCTCCGCCACCAGCGTCATCCGTGAGAAGATGCGCTTCTCGCGGCGTTCGGTCAGATCGAAGGTGCGACTGCCCGACGCGCGTGCGGCGTCGGCGGCGGTCAAACCCTCCTGTTGCGTTTCGATTAACCGGTACTTCTCAACTAACTCCGCCCACTTCTCTCTGCTAGCGCGCTCAGGTATCAGCTCCTGTCCAGGAACAAGCTTCTTTTCGCGCATCTGGTACTGCTTGCGCACGCGCACGAGCTTAATCTTGACCGTCGGCTCCACTACGCGCACTTCCACGCGCTCCTTGTCGCTGCCGGTCTTTTGCAACTCGTCGGCGCTGATACGGAAGTTTTGTTGTAACTCGTCGTTCAGGGTATTGAGGTTGCCGTCCGAGAGGAAGACGTGGCCAGTGTGCTGCGCCTCGCCAATGGCTCGTAAGCAGCGCATCGTGGCTTGAAGCACGAACACCTTAGACTTGGGCTCGCGGAACAGGCCAACGCCGAACAGCGAGCGACAGTTCCAGCCTTCGCGACCTTTGTTGACAAGCAGGATGAACTGCTTTTCCGAGCCTACGGTGTCAAGGCGGTTGAACTCGCGGATGTCGTCGTTGGTGGTGAGCTTGTCATCGCCCACGTTGACCAGGATGCGCGAAGCGGGGATGCCGTGCTTGAGGAGCGCGCGCTCGACGGCGGGTCTCAGTTCGCCGGTCAGCTCATCGATGGTGGAAGCGAAGAAGGCCAGTTTGGGCAGCAAGCCTTCGGGACGCAGTTCGCCCGATTCCCTTAGAAAGTTCTCGATGGCGATATCGACGAACTCGTCGGTACGGGTGTTGGCATAGCCGTGCAGCGTTACCTTCTTAAGGAAGCCCTTGTCGATGGCCTCCTTCAGGCCGTAGGCGTAGACTACCTCCGGCAACACCACACGCCCAACATACGGCGTGCCGGTGTAGTTGTAGCAGGCCACCACGCGCGTGCCCGCCGCGTTCAGGCTAGCGGCCAGAATATCGATGGTAGTGCGCAAGCTGGTATCAGTTTCCTTGGCCCCAACACCCATGTCTTTGGCCAGCGCCTTGCCGAAGGCGTGGTGAGCCTCGTCCACGTAGATGCCTAACTGCTCCAGACGGCGTAGCTTTTCGAATCGCTGGTTGGTACTCAGTTCACCTTCTTCTTCCGGCTGGTCGAAGTTGTAGAGATCCGCGGCGTCGGCATAGACGCCGGTAGTCGCGAGGGTCTCGGCAATGGTGCCAAACAGCTTGTCAACGGAGGTTTTCTCCTTGCGCTGACGCTTGAGGATGATCTTTTGCGTATTCGAGACGATGATGTTGAAGCGCGAGCGATCCAGCGTGTCCAGCGACGTGCCTGCTTCTTCAAGGTAGTGGAAACGCAGATGCGTGGTTAGGAAGTTCACGTACTCCGGCGGCACCACGCGGGTCAGGTCGAACGCTTCAATCTCCTTCAGCGATTGCAGCACTGTCTTGTCCGGCGCGAACACCAAAGCATTGTGGCAGTAGCGCGCATCCTTTTCGAATTTGTTGCCCAACAGAAATTCATAGAAGATGCACGTCGCCATCAGGATGGTTTTGCCGGTGCCCATCGTTAGAGCGAAGATGTAGTTCGGGTAGGCGCGAGAGTTTTTGCGCATCGCCGCGAACACGGCCTTGTATTGATCCTGCGTAATCTTGTCGAACAGGCCAACTTGGCCCGCATTCCCGGAAACAACGCCGCCCTCAGTACGCCCAGCAAAGCGACCTTGTTTTTCGAACCACTGCTGGAATATCTCCTCGACCTTGGCGTTGCCAAGAAACTCTTTCAGGAAAACATAGGTTTCCAGCGCTTCGAACTGCGGTTGTCGCAGGAAGGCTTTAGGGTTCTTCTCCGGGTTATTGAAATCGAGAAACTTGCGGGTCAGCTCCTTGTAGTGGCTGCGGATCGTGCCCCGGTTGGACTGATAGAACTGCCAGAGAAACTGGAAGAAGGCAAAGTCGAGCGACGCGCTCACTGCTTCGGTGGCGCGCTTAGCCATTGCTAATACTCCCTTCCCACGATTCCGAAAGTAGGTCGGTGATCTTCACGCGGATGGTGCCCGCATCTTCCGGCACCTTGTACGCGCCCTTTACTAGATCGTCCTTGCCCGGAATGTCCACCACTGCCGGTTGCAGCACGGCACCGTCGTAGTTCCAGTCGATCAGCACCGATTCGACCAGTTCCTTCCAATCCTCGACCGATTCCTTCTGGAGCGAGAGCTTTTGCAACAGATTCATCGGATAGAACTTTTCGATGACCAGCTCGCCGCTCTTGATCACGAGCTTGGCCTGCGAATCGCGCTTGAACTCCAGATTGGCCTTGTCGCGCAAGATGTCCACCACCTCCACGTCGATTTTGAAGGGCTTGGCGGCCAACTCTAGTTGAGCAGCCAAGTCTGGCTCGTGGCCCATGCAGACAAGGGTAATCTTCTCGACTGGGCGGTTCGGGTGTTCATTATGTCGGTGCTGCCACATCTTTTGGTCGAAGTTATGGATCAGCTCGTTCAGATCGGCGCGGGTAGCAATGCGGTTGACGGGCATGATCTTGACCATGCGCCCGTCTTTCTCGCCGTCGAACACGGTGCTGAACTCCAGCTTCTGTACTTCCAGAGCCTCGATCAGCAACTCCTTGGCCTGAACGGGGTTACGGAAGACGTCGTAGTGGTTGACGTTGTGAACCTCGAAGCCGGTGTAGTGTGTGACTTCACCATCAAGGCCCTTCTGTCGCAAATCATCAGCGACGCCGATGAGACGCTTTACCGTCGTCTGGATTGCTCCCAGATTGATGTCCGCGCCGATAAAGCGGCGACCAAGACGCATCGCTGCTTCTTGCGTCGTGCCTGAACCCATAAAGCAATCAAACACGAGCGATCCAGCATCGGAGGACGCCCGGATTATGCGCTCCAGCAGATCAACGGGCTTCTGAGTGGGGTAATTGAGCCGATCGTTTGCTTGCGAGTTAACCGGGAATATGTCCGTCCACACCGAATCCAGTGGGCGACCATCCGACTCATCCAAATAGCGAATGAGTTGTGGTCGCTTGGTTTTGTCGTTCGGGTACCAGATGCGACCTTGTGCATCCAGCTCGGCCATCTTTTCTTGGCTGTATCTCCAGCCGTTTGCTGGCGGCGGAAACCCCTTCCACTCATACGTCATGTTCGGCCGAGGATTCGGGCTAGTGATGTTATCCAGGCGGTACTTGCGCCCGTCCTTGTCGACGCTGCTGTACTTGCTTTTTAGGTACGCTTCACTGTGTTCTGTGAACTGCTTGTGCCAGGTGAAGGACTCGGACCGGGTGTAAAAGAACACAGTGTCGTGGACATGGTTGTAGGTGTTGGAGTCAGCTCGTGCGCTTGTCCGCTTCCAGATGATCTCGTTTCGAAAATTTCCGGCGCCGAACACATCGTCCATCAGGCACTTAATGTAGTGCCCGCGGTTAGCGTCGCAATGAACGTAGATCGAGCCGTTAGCCGTGAGAAGTTCGCGCAAAAGGACGAGCCGTTCATACAGGAACTGAAGATATTCATCGTTGTTCCAGATGTCGCCGTATTGCTTTTCCTCGAACGAGCTCTGGTCGCTTTCCGCCGACCCGCCTTTGAGCTTGATACGCTTCTTGTAATCCGCCTTGGAATCAAACGGGGGGTCGATGTAAATCAGATCAATCTGGCCTCTGAACTCCTTGAGAAGGTGGCTCATCACTTGCAGATTGTCTCCCCAGAAGATCTTGTTGCGCCAACCATCCACCTCTTCGCCGTGGACCTCCTTCAACTGCGCCGGGTAGTACTGCGTCGATGTGAACGGGCGCTTGCCGCGCCAGTTAAGCATCGGGTAGCCCTTGATCGGGTCAAACTCGTACTTTTCGACGTTGGTCGCACTACCGCCGGGCGTGACCAATTGCAGGCTTTCCTGCGCGAGCGAGGTCGTCTTCGTCATTAGTCGTTTTTCCTGAATTTCCAATTCTTGTTGTCGCAGTAAGCGCGCATGTCGCAGTTTTGGCATAGCTTGGCCGGTCGCGCAGCGATGCCGTAGTCCTGCCGCTCAATGCGCGCCACAATATCGTCAAAGCGCGCGATGGTTTTGCCGATAGCGCGGTTGTCCTTGTTGAAGGATACGTAGGGGTTGCCGACATCCTCGCCGGTGTAATACAGGTGCATCCGGCTGACCCTCTGGCCGGTGCGCTCCTCGACCAAGTGGGCGTACACCTCCAACTGATGCTGATACTGGCGCAACCGGTCCCGATCCTTCTCCATGTCGGGTTTCTTCTCCGACTTGAAATCGATGATCTCGACGGTGTCGTGTTCGCCGCGAATGAGGTCAACGCTGCCCTTGAGGATGTATTGATCCTTGACGAGCGAAATCTCGACCTCGGCCTCCTTGACGCGATCCCAGTTACCGTTCTCCCGCTCGTAGTAACGCAGCACGTGCAGCAGCGCCGCCTGCTGCGAACTGGGCGCGAGGTACACGCGCTCCTTCTTCGAGAGCATGGCATAGTTGGCCGAGAACCAGCCTTCGATGGCTTCGCGACTAAGGCTCTCCTCCTCGCCGCGCAGCACCGTCTTGTGGATGTCCTCGATGGTTTGATGCACCAGCGTACCGAACAGCATCGGGCTTTCGCGGATCGGGGCGAACTCTAGTTCCTTGAAGAAGCGGTACTGCTCGGCGCAGTTCTCGAACACACTGATGTGCGATGTGAAAGAGTATTCGCGTTTAAGGTTGATCTGCTTGACCGCCTCGAATGCCAGCGCCGGCAAGTCAACGTCGCGCCAGCTCGGAAGCTCGTAGAACAAGCGCTCGAAGTATTTGGACGGTGACTTGCCCAAGCCTCGGCCCTGCCGCTCCTGAGCAGCCAGCACCAGTAGGTTTTGAGCACGGGAGAAAGCCGTGTAGAACAGCCGCCAAAAATCAAAGTTCTTGATGTGGTCGAGTGGTTCGAAGCGCTCCTTGGAAAGGTAGCCGCCGTCTTCCAACAGAACGTCGAGCGCGCTGTACTGCTTGCGTGGCACAGCCTCCAGCGAGCCGCAGACGACCACCGGGAACTCCAGGCCCTTCGACTGGTGGATGGTAAGAAACGACACGCAGCCCTTGGGCGCGTACTCGGCTTCGTCCTCGTACTCACCGATGCCGCCGTCCACCAGAAAGCGCAGGAACTGGTTGAACAGGTCGCGGATGTTCTTTTCCAGCCACTCCGGGTTCAACACGCTGACATAGTGCAGGTATTCGAATTTGGTGAGCAGCTTCGAGAAAGTCCCAAGGTTGCGCGCCGCACGGCCCTTGTCCACGCCTTGCACCGCTTCGTCAGTGAGGAAGCGCGAGAACAACGGGAACTGGAGCAGTTGGTAGAACAGGCCGGAGAAGGCGTAGTCAGTGTTCTGCGTGAGCACGGCATGGCGTTTGGCCAGCGGACGTGCCCAATCCAGCAAAGGCTTGTTCTCCGGCTTGCGCAGTTCCGCGGCGAAGACTGCGAAGCATTGATGGTCGTAGTAGTCCCAGATGTCCAGCGTGACGCCTTCGGCCCACGCCCGCACCTTGGGAAATTGCGGGAACAGGAAGATCAGGGCGCCGATCATCAAGCGGATTTCCTCGCGCTCGAAGAACATGTTCGAGCGGGGCGAGAACACGGGCACGCCCTCGGTTTCGAGGAAGCGCGCCAGAGCAACCACCTTGTCGTTCTTGACGGAGCGGAACAGGAAGGCGACCTGGTTCCAGTCCGACAACTGGCCCGATGCCTTCAAGCCATTGAGGAAGGCCAGCACTTCGGCATGCCAGTTGGTGGTTTCGTCATTATTGTCGGCGGCAGCCAGCCGCAACGCTGTAGGCACGTCGGGAAAGTCGTCCTCACACGGCACGATCTGTTTGGCGAAGCGGAACACGCGCGTGCCGTCGCCCCATGTCTGCTCGCGCATCCATTCGTTGTAAAAGCGGATGATGTCCGGGTGCGAGCGGTAGTTGACAGTCAGCTTGACCTGCTTGCACTGCCCATCGGGAAACAGCGATGGGAATTCCAGAATGTTGCGGATGGTCGCACCCCGGAACCGGTACAAGCCCTGGTCGTCGTCGCCAACGACGCACAGGTTGTGCTTCTCGCCCGCCAGCAGCAGGAGGATGCGCTCCTGAATGGTATTGGTGTCCTGGTACTCGTCCACCATCAAGTAGTTCAGCTTCTCGCGCAGTTGCGCCAGCACCTCCGGACGCTTTTTTAGCAGTTGCAGCGCCTCGTACTGAATACCTGAGAAGTCGAGTGAGTTGTTCTCATGCAGCAGCTCTTGATACTTGGCGAAGCACGCGGCCAACGCGCGGATTTCCACGTCGGGGGCCGCTGCCAGCGCGGTGAAGTCGAGGGCTTCCTCGCTGACCTTGTTGAGCCACTTGAGCAAGTTTTCCGACTGCGTCCAACGGCCCGACTGATCATCTCCCATTACGAGCTGAGCATCGGGCAGCTCTCGAAATTCCTTGATGTGCTGGTATAGAAAGTATTGTTGATCGAACTGGTCGAATAGGGTGAAGCTGCGCTTGAGGCGCGTGAACTCGCGGAAGTCTTCCAGCAGCCGCAGGCAGATTGAATGGAACGTCCCCAAGTACATCTCGTTCAGGTTGAACCGGATGCCCAACTCCGCCAGTCGGTTGGAGATACGAGTCGTGAGCTCGCGTGCTGCCTTGTCGGTGAAGGTGACGACGAAGAGAGACTCCGGCGCGACGCCTTTCTGCGTAATCAGGTAAACGATGCGCTCGACCAGGGTAAATGTCTTGCCCGAGCCAGGCCCTGCAATGATGAGCACCGGGCCGTCGGTCGCAAGAATAGCTTCGAGCTGCTGGGGGTTCGCCTTGGACTGGAGGGCGGTAGCGCTGGAGGTCATTCCGCCCCCTCGTCGTCGTCCACAATAAACTTGCCGATGCGGCTGGCGATCCACTGATCCAGCTCACCGCGACGAAAGCGCCAAGTGCCGCCGAGCTTGAACGCCGGGAGCTTGCCGCTCGCTGCAAGGCGATAGACCGTGCGCTTGCCTGCCTTCAGGTAGGCGGCAACCTCGTCAATCGTGAGGATCTCGTCCGGCTGGTCGCTCATTGGCTTTCCCATGTCGTTTGCACCGCGCGTGGTTTACTGTCATATTTTGTCACGCTATTTCGGGATTGGGCAAACTTGGGCAAACTTGGCATCAAACAGATGCCTGACCGAGAGGGAGCGGCGGTGGCATCGAACTACGAGAAAATCTGCGAGGAAAATCGGGAGAGCTACGGCACCAAAGGTGCCCAGAAGTCCGGGAGGTTGGCAGCTGGGCTGTACGACGACCGCACGCACTTCATTTTCGAATTGCTGCAAAACGCCGAGGACGCCCTCGGTCGGCGCGGCGACCGGCACGGGCCGCGCAAGGTGGAGTTCACGCTGACCCCGACGCGCCTTGCGCTATCCCACTTCGGCAAGCCGTTCGACGAGGCAGACGTCCAAAGTGTATGTGACATCGCCGAGAGCACCAAGAACGAGTCTTCGATTGGCCGCTTTGGTCTCGGCTTCAAGTCTGTTTACACCGTCACTGATCTGCCGGAGATTCACTCTGGCGATGAGGACTTCGCCATTGAGGGGTACGTATTCCCCAAACGGGCGGATCGCACGGCACGTGAAGCGGACGAAACGCAAATCATCCTGCCCCTGAAGCCAGAGGACACGACCGCACCGCAGGAAATCACAGCAGGGTTCCGGCACCTGGGCCCCGGCGCGCTACTGTTCCTACGCCACATTGACGAAATCAATTGGAGCGTCGAAGGCGGCGCGTCCGGGTTCTATCTGCGCAATAACCCAGAATCGCTCGGGCCCAACGTTCAACACGTCACCGTGATCGGCAAGGAAAGTGACCAGCCCGAAGTCGATCAGAACTGGCTGGTATTCCACCGCGACGTGTTCTCCACCGACAAGAAGACGGTCGGGCGGGTGGAAATCGCCTTCTCGCTGGTTGCGGTGAAGGATTCCCCCGACCGCTGGGCCGTGCAGCCACTGGCCCACTCACCGTTGGTGGTCTTTTTTCCGACCGTGGTCGAAAGCCTTCTCGGCTTTCTCGTGCAAGGTCCATATCGGACCACGCCCAGCCGGGACAACATTCCGCCCGGCGACCCATGGAACCAACATCTGGTTGAGGAAACGGCAAACCTGCTGGTGGAAGCGATGCGCTGGATGCGGGACAAAGCGATGCTGGATGTCTCCGCACTGCGTTGCCTACCGCTTGACCGTGAGAAGTTTCCGCAAGGCTCGCGGTTTGCGCCGATGTTCGCTGCCGTCCATCAGGCATTTCAGAGTGAGGCGTTGCTCCCCACCTTCGACGGGGACTACGTGACTGCGCATCAGGCAAAACTGGCGCGCACGCAAGAGCTGCGTGAACTGCTCAGCTCAGAACAGGTCGCAGCGCTGTTCGGCTTGGAGGCCGCAGCTTGGCTGTCTGGCGACATCACCCAGGACAAGGCTCCCGAGATTCGCCAATACTTGATGCGCGAACTCGACATCGACGAGGTCACGCCGACAAAACTGGTGCCAGGCCTAACCAAGTCATTCCTCGAAACGCAACCCGACGAGTGGGTATTGCAACTGTATGAGTTCCTGAGCGGCCAGGAAGCAGCCCTGCGCCGCCGCCTCGACACGATTCCCTTGATTCGTCTAGAAGATGGCACACACGTTGTCGCCCACGAGAACGGCGAGGCCAAGGCCTTCCTGCCCAGCACCATCGCGACCGGATTCCCGACAGTACGCCGAGCAGTGTGCGCAACATTGGAGGCGCGCGCCTTCCTGAGTTCGCTGAGAATCACAGAGCCTGACCCGGTGGATGATGTCATCCGGAATGTCTTACCGAGGTACCGACAGAAAGAGGTGGATGCGGGCGTTGCCGCCTATGCAGCCGACATCGAACGCATCCGTGCCGCGTTCAGCACCGACTCGACAACACAAAAGGAAAAGCTCCGAGCTGCGCTGCGCGACACCGCCTTTGTGATGGTGGTCGATACCGGCGACGGCCAGGGCTATGTCGCCAAACCCGGTGACATCTACTTGGCCGCCGAGCGCCTGAAGCAGCTCTTCGCAGGCGTGCCCGATGTCTACATAGTCAATGACGAGTACGGCTGCCTTCGCGGTGACAGCATGCGTGAGTTGCTGGAGGCGTGCGGTGCGCTACGGTATCCGCGACCGATCGAGGCCTCGACCGCACTGACGCGGGACGAGATGCGTGAGCTGCGTCGGCAAACGGGCCACGAGGAGACGTCCGGAATCAACGATCGGGTCACCGACTGGCTGCTTGAAGGGTTCGACGACCTCATAGCGCTTTTGCCGAAGCTCAATCAGGAGCAACGCGCCGAGCGCGCCCAGTTGATTTGGGAGAGCCTGGGCGACCTCGAAGAACGTCGCGGGCGCGGCATCTTTGACGGTTCCTACACTTGGTCGCACTACGGTGACCGCAAGACACCGCCTTTCCCTGCGGCTTTCCTGCGCCAGCTCAACAAATCAGCTTGGGTACCCGACGCCAACGGCGAACTGGCGCCGCCGAACCTGGTGATGTTCGACGCTCTCGGATGGAAACCCAATCCGTTCTTGCAGTCCAAAATCGCCTTCAAGCCGCCGATCATCGACCAGTTGGCCAAAGAGGCTGGCATCGATCCTGCAGCACTCGACCTGCTCCGCAGGCATGGCATCACCAGCGTCGCCGAACTGGCATCCCGACTGGGTGTCAACAACCCGTCAGCCGAGACCGACCCGCCACCAGATGACGAATCGGAGACAGACGAGCCATCCGACAGCGACGTTTACGGCGATGCAAAAGACCTGTATGGCGACGACATGCCGGACACCCCCCCCCGGCACGCCTGATCCCGATGGAGACGACGGCGACGTCGTGGGCAGTGGCGCTGGGCGCGGCGGCCAAGGCCGCACCGGCACCGGAACACCTCGCAATGGTGGCCACGGCAACGGAGGCACAACCGGCGACTCAGGTGCCCACGGTGCTTCTGGCGGCAAAGCCAATGGAAATGGTGGTAGTTATGGAAAGAGGTCACCCGGCCAACCGGGAGCGCGCCCCTTCATCTCCTACGTCGGTACACATCCGGATGACGATGGACCCGATCCCGATGGTCTCGATCAAGCGGTACGGATGCAGATCGAAGGGTATGCAATCGAGCTGATCATTAAGCTTGAGCCAGCACTTCGCCGTACCCCGGAAGGCAATCCTGGTTTCGACCTCTACGAAGCCGCCCCCAGTGGCAAGCAGGTTCGATGGATCGAAGTAAAGTCGATGACGGGCAGTCTGGAAGATCGGCCCGTGGGGCTATCACAGACACAATTCGACTGCGCCCGCGAGAAAGGCCAAGCGTACTGGCTGTACGTGGTGGAGCATGCGACCGACCCGACAAAGGCCCGTGTGCTAAGGATTCAGAATCCCGTTGGCCTCGCTCGGACGTTTACGTTCGACCGCGGCTGGCGTGAGATTGCTCAAACGGAGCTCCCACTCTGAGCGGTAGAGACGTTCCACAGCAATCCGGCTGGCGATTTTGCCGCAGAACGCGTGGCACAGCTAGCAGGTCCGCAGTGGCATTCCATGATGCCGTCGACGTGCGATTGGTACTGAGAGGCATTTCGATGATGGCCTGAATCCGCGCAAATCCGGCGGTGGTGTGACGCCGCCCTTGCCTCTCGAATCGAAGGGATCACGAAATCACGGGACTGACGGACCGCCTCACGCCATCCATCGCTGGTTCGCCTTCATCGTGTCCCTTCGTACCGCTAGGATGGCGACGTGTTATCCAGTTAGACTCAACCGCTTAGCCAGGAACTAGCGAATGCGCACGGCACGTTGCCCCGCCGCGGAGCCCCGCCCACGGATCACCTTGATAAACCCGAACATGGATTGGAATATCCCGATTGCAAACGAAGAGGTCGCAGCTGCCTACGCCGCGTTCAAGGCCTACGTGCTTGGTGTGGCGACTCATTTTGCCGGCTCAAGACTCCTAGAGGCCCTTGATCTGGCGTCGCTGGGACCAGAAACAGAGATTGCGTTGTCGAACGACTTCTCCGATTACTTCACGACTGTCCGGAATGTGGGCGATCTCGTTCAAAGCATCGAGTCAGGTTACTACTCGCAATTATCTTTGCGATTAGCAACTATCCAGCTTTGCACCGCCTTCGAGGTCCTTTTTGATTCGATCGCTCGAGCCTACGGCGTCACAGCCGATAATGAGCCGCCGGTCGAAGCCCCGTACGGGGCAGCAGCACCGATCCAGCTCGGCAACAAGACGATCAGGCAGATCCGCAAACTGCATCGCGTCCTGGGAATCGATACAGTCCTGAATGAAGACGAAGTCCTGTTGAAGCTCAGCGCCATCATCGAGGTACGCAATTGCTTTATCCATTCGGGAGGACGCGTACCAAGCGAAGGGAAGCAGGTTCGGCTGAGCGTTTATGGGATCTTCTCCAAGGCAGGTGGGTCGGTTCACCTCAAGCACAACCACTTCGACGATTTCCTGCACTACGTGCTTATTCACGTACAGGGATTCGTGAAGTTTCTTCCCGAAACGGCTAGCCGTCCCGTACCCCCGGCTTGATCCACTGGCTTCAGCGTCGACGGTTCTTGGCTGCGTCGAGCAATATTACCGTTGCCTCCGTAGGGCTATCGTACGCGATATTCTTTACCGAAGTGGTCTGGTTGAGTGCTATGAGCACCTGTCACCGTATGCCCGTCCCTGATGAGTTTAAGGCCCATCAGGAACGGCTCGTATAGTCTTCCTCCAAGACAACGTCTTGCCCTCCTGCGTGGCATTGCAGAAATTGCGACGCATCGATCTCAACGCGTCGGCGCGCCGTAATCTCTCAGGAACGTTTCAAGCCGCTTTTGACCCTGCGTGGCTACAACTGCCCTTACATCCTGAGCCGTCAGCCTCTCGGGACGCGAATGTGGAAAAATGACGTAGGTCACCCCTCGTTCGATGCCGATACCCTCGCCGTCTGGACCTTTCAACTTCTGGCACGGCTTCTCAGTACCGAGGCACTGGTCGTTACCAAGCTCCTCGTGAGCGGCCAGCGAGATTTCGCCGAATTTGAAGAAAGGCCCGCTGTCACCGACGATTGCGAACGAACAGCGGCTACCTCTAAGGACAATGGCAAGGTCGCCCATGCCCACTTCACTCGCTTGCGCCAGTGAAATTCCATCGTGATCGCCCGGAATAACGATGTAAGGAACGAACTCCGCGTCAAGGCTCTTCCCTCCAAGCTCGAGGGAGGTCCCGGGCTGTGACGTGCCCTTACGGCTTTGCGACAACGCCGAGCCGTCAGCATCTACCGCAGCCTTGGCGACAACCACCACGGTCTTATCCGGAAACACTTGAAACCGCTCAACGTGATTGGGATCAGACGAGCACTTGTGTTTTGAGCCGAGCGCCCGCCCTGCGAAAATGTCATGCGCATCGCATTCCTGATAGGCCATGCGAAATGTCGTCGAGTTGCCTGGCTTAACTGGAAGCTCCTTCGCGCGGGAAAAATCGAGGTGCTGGAGGCTGTTCGTCAGACTCTCACACGTCTGGGCGAATGTAGAGGATGCTCCGAGCACAAGCACAATCGTCAACAGAAAGGCCTTCATACACAGGTTCCCCGAATATGGATGAGTGGTCTATTTCGAAAGACTATGGTTTCGCTTCTGCAAATTTCCGATCGAGACACCGTTCCTCGCTAATACCTACGCTGCGGCACATCGAAATAGCATTGAAAACGGCCTTTCCGCGTCCGAGAGCAGCAACATCCAGAACCTGTTTGCTGAGCACACTCTTCAGTGAAGATGCCCCTTGCGCTCCGAGACGCCTGCCAACGAGCGCGAACACTTCCGGCTTGTTTAACAACACGTCTTTCAGACGCGTGATTGTCGCAAGCGACGGTGCTGGAGTGCTGTCACACGACGCGTCGTCCTTACATTTCCCGGAAGCTAACCAAATGAATTGCGGATTCGCAAGTATTGCTACGTTCGCTGGAACCGCAATCGGACAGGCACTGGCGCCCTTCCTTACAAACCCGACGTTTGGATCAGCGTCTTGTCCGATCTTGTAAAAACAGTAATTCGCAATGCTACTAGTTTTGATAATACCTTGACTTTCATCGCCCACGTCGGAATCAGAAATTTCTACGCCAACATTGTCATGGAGATCTTTCACAGAGCAACCACCATCCACCCGGCTCACACTGAAGGCGAGAGAAAAACTCGGATCTACAGCGTCGTTTGCATCGGCCGCAAAGACCGTGGCGATCGAGTTTGTCAGTTGACCGACCAATTCGGCGCCTTGTACGTACGGATTGGGAGGAATCAATTCGGACGCGGATTTGGTGAAATTCAGCAAAGCCTGAAAGACTTTCACTGTATCCGACTTCCCCTGACGACGCACGAATGTTAAAGGCACGCTTATGTTCGAAGTTCGAATCGGTGTCGACGCATTCTTTATATTCCACAGCTCCTGGTCTGCCAGCACATGAAGGCCTAACGACGCGCGCACAATCCTTCCGCCAAGGTCACGAGTATCAATAGTCGCGGCTGCGGGAAAACTTGCTTTCTGTCCAGTTCCCGAAAGCGTGACGTCGACTTGAACGCCGACGCCATTTGTAGACCTGAACCAGTTCGCATCCGTGGGGACACGAGCCGACAATATCCAGAAATCGACGGTCTTTTTATTCACATTGAGGCAACTGGCCGTGACATTCGCGAGTGGAAGTATGACGCTACCATCAGCGAATGCCGACGTGGCCATAACAAACGCTACCGACGCAACAGACAATCTGCGCAATATTCTCATTCTTATTCCCCGTTTCCGCACCAACGGCGTGCATTGCAGTTGCTTGAATGTTGTATCCATCTGTGCAGATGAATCCACCCGCACCTCACTGCCACGAATGATGTCGACGCCTCGGTACGTCGCAGGAGCAGAACACAGCATAGGAGCACAGTGCGAAATTTTCCAGTTCAGAGTCGGAAAATTCGAAGCAAGCTACTTGGTCGCCCAGCTGCACTCCGCATGATTCTCGAAGGCGATATTTCTTCTCGTAGGTCGGTTACGCGCCATCGATATCTATCGCCATGGACACGTCCCTGCTGGGCTTGGTACCCATCAGGAACGGCTCGCATAGTCTTGCTCTAAGGGAAGTATCCCGGGATTGGCCTCCAGCCAAGTCCCGGTTGATCGAGTTTATATCCACCTCCGTCAGAAGCCTCCGGTTGCTATAAACTCTAAAAGAATGCTGGTGAGGGGTTGTAAATGCCCCTCACCAGTTGAAAGGGAAGAGATTATATTCGCCTCTCGGCTACTATAATCTCTTTAATAGATCGCTTCGCTCCGCTCGCTCACTACACACAAACCCTCCGTAGGTTCCCTCACGCAATTTGCGTGAGAGAGAAGGTGATGCAACTGCATCACCCGACCTATATGATTGGTAGCTGATACGATAAAAATTTACTTCGAATTACGAATTACTTCTGTACAAACTATCGGGCGTGAACGCCCTATCGTCTGGACAGAAGCAATGCGTTGTGTGTTCCAGCTTTTTCTCCTGAAGAGAAAATCACTGACGTTGCTCGCATGTTGCTCGCACAACGACACTGCGAGCGATGCGACATTTGAAAGCGCGTACTTCCCTCAAAAGAACGCGTGGGGCGGCGCCAGTCATCCGCGTGCGGGCCGGTGGAGTGTGATGCGCCCAATCAGCCCGTAGCGCCGTTCCATGCGCCCGCCGCACCCTTGACCTTACCCGATCGTCACGAACCGCCTGGCAGGGCTATATTGGGGCTACATCAATATCGACGATGTTGCCCGCGGCTGCTTGTCACGACATTGGCACAATCCTCGGGTCGCGCGCCTTGCCAAAGCGCTCAATGTACAGGCGGTTCAACCGGCTCGCCTCGGATTGCGCGCACCCGAGGAATTTGCGGATCGATACGAGATTGCGCTCCAGACGACCTGCCACAACCGCCTCGTGGATCTTCGCGATCTGGTGATCATCCTTCGACATGATGGGATCGGGACATACGCCGCTCGCGACCCGCTCTCCCTTGGCAACGGTCGCGACGTGAGTCATGCACTGCTCGACACGACCAGCGGGCGTCACTTCCGGCATCGGTACGACTGCTTCCCATTGCGACACAGTCGCGCTTCGGTCGGACGCGACTGCCGCACGACTAGCCGAGACTACCCCGAGTCCCACGAAGTACCACCCGAAGCAAGCCGCGCCTTCGACCACGACGACGAGCACGAAATTCATCAGCACATCCAGTCGCGCTTCGGTCGTGCCGAGCCACGGTGCGATCAGCGCAGTACCGGGTTCGGCGCGGCGCGACTCGCGCAGCTCTTCCGCACGACTGGCCTGGTCGCGAAGCCAATCTCGTTCGGTCGCACGACGCTTCGCCTCAATCGCCTCGGCATTGAGCACTGCGAGTCGCGCCGAAAGCTCCGCCTTGCGAATACGCAAAGCCCGGCATTCGCCCGCGCAGTGACGGGCTTCGACGTGCGCCAGGTCGATACTGACCTTCGCGATGTCCTGCTCGATCGCCGTCACGCTCCGATCGGCGGGCTCGGTCGCGACCGTAGGTACCGCGACTACCGCGACCGTCTGCGCCCGCTCGTCGGCCGCATGCCTGTTCGCGAGCGCCAGTACGTCCACCTGCCCTCTCAACACCGTGATCGCGGCGAGCAGCCACAGGACGATCAACGCGGCGCGGGTGCGGGTCCGCGCGAACCGCCAAAACATCGGCGCAAGATACATGTAGAGCGCTGCCACGAGCGACACCGCGACAGTCCAGATCTGCTCCGTCACCGTACCGGCACGCAGCATCGCGCCGTACACGGTGATCCCCAGCGAAGCAGTAGAGGGCAGTAGCGCCATGAGCCATGCGAACGTCCAGATCGCACGCGGCATCGAAATACGCGAATTTCGGGTCGCGGCCGGCGGGTCGGCCACCGACGAATTGAGATTGATTTTATTCATAGCTGACAGCCTTCACGCGCTGAGACGGTCCTATTCATGGCGCATCAGGCGGCGCGCCAAATGTTGGCTGCGCGGCCTGCATATGCAGGTAATTATGGGGAAAGGACAGCGGCATTAGACCCGCAGGGCTAACCTGCGGGCGTGCAGCAACAAATCAGCGCTGGGGGCGCGTGAGGGGTTCGAAGTAATCCGACTTGAGTGCGATATCGGCGTCAGCGCCATCCTGAAACGCCCAAATCCAACGCCATTCGCGCATGAGCTCGACAACACGGCGTACCCGCGCTTCGGTCAAATCGTCGCGAACGACCTCGGTACACAGCGCACGCATCGAGATCAAAAACGGCGGCCACGGGCGGGCTTGATAGTCACGGGCAACCAGACGCCGCATCGCACCGAACAGTTTCTGCGCGACGGGGTATTCGATCGGATACGCCGACGACAGCGTAACCGCGCGCTCGAATTCTTCGCTGAACAACAAGGAGAGCAGATATGCGGTCACCATCGTGTCCTCGGAAACGATCGAGCCTTCATCGCCCTCGAGCAGGTGCAGCAGGCCACCGATCGAGCACAAGATTCCAGGCAGACGCGCCGGGACAGCGCAGGCCGTAGGACACGATACATTTTTGGCGAGAAAGGCCTGCGCGGCTTCGCGCTCGCTCGCCACTATGTGGGCAGCCCCCGAGGACAGCGTCAATCGCTGCGGCACCAGATTGCGGCCGGTGCACATTGCGCGACGCTTCTTGCGCATCGGCACATCGAGTTGCTCATCGAACTTCGCGAGCGTTTCTGCGTGGTCCGGTTCCATGTCGATGTAGTTTTCGTGATAGGGCAGCAAATCAGAGACAGCGAACATCGACGACAGCGCATCCGCTCCGTCTGCGCCGAGCGCCTCAATGCCAGCAGCCACCGGCGCGTACGGGATAGCGCAATAGACGCTGATCGGGCTCGGCATTGCGCCGCCAGCCGACAAGGCACCGATCCGCCCGTGTTCAGCAGCACGGCGATGCGCCATCAGTGCATTGAAGCCGTACTCGCCCTCGAAAATGGCCGTCTTGTGGACGGCCTCCGCCCCGCAGCCCCAGGCGAGCTTCTGCATACGCCTTGCCAGACGCCGGCCCGTCTGCGGTGCGACAACCATCATCAAGTCGATCGCGAGCGAATGCTTGTTGCCCAATTCGTCGACCACGTACGCGGTATCGCGAAATGCCAGACTGCTCTCGGCGAAGACCTGCAGGATGCCCGCCGCGGGGCCGATGCGGTGCTCGGCGGCCTTCGCAAATGCCACGTCTGCGCGGCTCGCCCCGATTCCGTTCAGGGCCGAGTTGATGCTCAACATGGAGCACGGCGGCAGGGGCAGACGTTCGTGGTGCGCTTCCTTTTCGGGGCACCCGTAGCGCTCCTCGGCAGACTCGACCGATGCGTCGTCACTCAGGTGGGTTTGCTGCATGTCAATATCTCCACGGTTAAGGAACCGTCGAGCCTAATGACACGTTCGATACTGGGGCAGTGACTGCCCGAAGTAAAAAAATACCGCGAGCACGCGCTTGCAGCAGCGGAAGATTTCCGTCTTGCCTCGACGACAGAAATAGGAAAATCTAGCTGGTGGTTGCCGCACTCAGACCAGTCCCACAGGAACCTGGTTCGTCGGGGTCGCGGCGATCATTTCGCTGCGTTCTGGTACGCGTCGCGAATCTCGCCGGCGCGGTTGAGCCATGTCGAAACCAGCGCATACACGTCGCCGAACGGATTCCCCTGCTTCTTCAATGGCGCCTCAAGCTCGGGCAAGACGGCCTTGATGGCGTCATCTCGCGTGCGCCAGCCTGTATCCGGCCGCAGGTCCTTCAGCAGCCGAGCGCACTCGCTCCGTGTCTTTTCATACAGCTTCACGACCCTAGTCACCCCGCCCTTCGAGGCCCGCTTACTGTGCGTCATACGCGCGTGCGCGACCGCGTAGTGACCGTCGGCTTTGCCAAGGCAGAATCTGGCGGACGACAAAAAGAACCACGCTTCCTCGCACACGCCCAGCTTCGCGGCCCGTTCAGCTCTCGCCAGAAATTGAAATGCCTCGAACAGGTAACCGCGATGCTCTTCATCGGGCACATCCTCGGGCCCCCGGGGGTAGTCCGCAATCAGGCCCGTTTCGATCTGCTGCGCTTCGCCCGAATCGTCGCGGTTCGTTCGCGCTTCCAGCCACGCATTGACGCGACGCATGTACGCCTCGAAGGCCATCCCCGAGCCGCGCAGGTCGAACGGGAATCTCAGCGTGTCGCGCACCCGGGCGATCTCCGTCGGTAAGTCTGCGATCTGAATGCTGTCATCGTTCGGAAAGGTCTTCGATGGCTTCATTTCGAACCGCGTGTCGACGTCACCTGTTTGCGACACATCGCCACGACCGAACCCGCGGTCAAGGTTTGCGCCGACTGACAGGTACGGCTCGCCGGTGCCGGCACCACGTATGGTGGACTGCGCCTTGGCGGGCCCTGAATCGTTCCGTGCAGCGTTGGCCGCATCCCGCGCCCGGTAATAGGCGGACTTGAATCCATTGAACGACAGTTGCAGCCTTTCTTCCCCCAGGCGGGTCCAGATCTTCCTGAGCGTAAAGCCTTTATCAAGCAACGCGGTGATCTCGGGCTCGATCTGGCGGATCTGCGCTGTCGCAGTGTCGGGCGCCTCCCGTTGCTCGAGATCGCGCAGCGCTTCCAGCAGAGCTTGTTTCGACATGGCGAAAAACGGGTTACAAACAAACGCGCCATTCTGAAACTTTATGAAACTTATCGCAACCCACTCGCTGCCTGCTCGCCGTATGAAACGATGCCCGGCGTCTGGCGAGGTCGGCTCAGCCGTTTCCGAATTGCACCAGTCCGACGAGAACGACAAGTCGATCGCACCGGCGCAGTGGATGCGGCAAGCTTCAGCGCCGATCAGCGATTTGTCATCGACATGTTGGCGAGACGATGGGCACAAACGGGTTGGCGTCGGTCGGTCACCGGTCTATCATCGCCACGTGGTGCCGTCGATATGCGTCCGCTTGCCGGGCTAGCGAAAACGGAGAGAAAGCCATGCACGCCGATCCCGTGGAATACAAAAAGTCGACCATCATGCCTCTGGCCTCGCTTTCGATACCGGGTTACGCAGCGACCGCACTTGTTACACGCAACGGCGGCAAACAGGAAGGATTCGGCATCCTCGGCTATTTTGCATCCGAGAAAGTGCGGAGCCGATCCAATCGGCACGATCAAGACTCTCGCAATTGCACGAGACTTCGCGGCTTGTTCAGTCCAATTGCCGACGACGTCGAGTGAGGGCAACGAGTAGCGGCCCCAGGTGCTTCATGATCTGGCCAAGGTACCGCTCGCGCGTCCGGCTCAGTAGCCGGCATCCGGGCAAGTCGCTCAAACTGAGTATCGATCTCGCGTAAGACAGGCTGCCGTTCGTAATGTGTGACGCTCAATCCCTCCAGGACCATTTGATAACGGTCAGCGTCCAGACATCACAGAGATCGATGAACTGCGCGTAAATGATCGTTGACGTGCTCTTCGAGAGCCGTCTCTATCACGGCACTTTGCTACGCGAAGTATTCTTCTCGCCTATCGGAGCCATGTTCGGCTAGACACTCTTCGACACGGCCATCGAGACCGCATTCCCTTCGGCATCGCTTGACATCGGTCTCTCTAATGCTTGAGTATTTTTTTACTGTGCATCTCATGGTGTGAGATGAGTATTCACAGTCATGGGTAGAGAATAGTTTTAGTAGAACAAGGGTGTCCATCCTCAGTCGCTAGTAAAGGAGAGGGTGAATCAGGATGCGCACTTACCATTTCTCTCTGAACACGTGAAAACGCAGTGAATTGCCCATCTCACTCATGACCAGCGACATAGCGCTTGCTGGTCTTTTATTCACGCACGAGAAAGGGTAGTTTCACCATGGCAAGTTTCCACCACACCATCAAAAGCGGCAAGAAGGGTTCCGCAATGGATCACGGCGCATACATCACAAGAAAGGGCAAGCACAACAAACGTGAGGAGGATCTGGTCGCCTCCGGTCAGGGCAACATGCCGAGCTGGGCACAGGAAGATGCATCTGCGTTCTGGAAGGCTGGCGATAAATACGAACGCGCCAATGGCGCCGTATACCGCGAACACGAAATCGCTCTGCCAGACGAACTCACGCGCGAACAACAGAAGGAGTTGGTCGAGCAGATCATATCAGGGCTGGTAGGCAACAAGCCTTTCCAGTATGCAATTCACGCGCCGAATGCTGCACTCGGAAGCGGCTCGAACACACATGTTCACCTGATGTTCTCCGACCGCGAGGAAGACGGTATTGAGCGATCACCTGAACAGACGTTCCGTCGTTACAACGCGAAGCATCCCGAGCGCGGTGGCCGCAAAAAAGGTAGTGGCGGGAAGAACCGGATGGAACTCCGCGACGAGCTGATTGCTACGCGAAAGAAATGCGCTGATCTGCAAAACACTGCGCTGGAGAAGTACGGCCACGCGGCTCGCGTCGATCATCGAACGCTCGAGGACCAGGGTATCGGCCGGTCGCCTGAACGACACCTAGGTCAAGCCCGGATTCGCGCCATGTCAAAGGAAGATCGGGAACAGTACAGCGCACAAAGGCAGCAGCTTTCGTGACGGTAACATGCTGTCAACGAATGCCATGAATAGAGCGTGGGAAAGCCGGCAGGCTACGCCTGCCGATAGCGATGAAACGCTGAGACAATTTCACATCCGCACCTATCCCGTTCCGTTGACTGACGGAGGACAGCGTACCCTCGACAGGAAACGCGTTCGCTCGCGGAGTCCTGTACCGAAGAGTTGTCGAAGAATCGCTGTCTTGGGTACTGACGAAGATGCATCGCCGCAAGAAAGTGAAGGGCCAATTTTCGAAGGCGACACTTGCTGACCAGTACGTTCACTCGATAATGTCGATCATCGACGATCACGAACGGCAACGAGCATCGCAAACGTCTAAACGCTGCCGTCGGCCCGCTCGGATTTCCACTACGGCCGATAGCGCCAATTGAAGTGGCGCCCCGCCGCGGATCATCGCGCAACGCAACCCACAATCTACGAGAAATTTTCCAACGATCTGCCGCGTGAAAATTCTATGGCGTACGCAGATATGTGGACAACAAATTCTTCGCCACCTTTCTTGCAAATCTTCCTTCGAGATTTTCTGCAAAACAGGAAGAGAAAGCTCGCTTTGGCGATCAGCGCCCGGGGGCCTTACGCCCGGCCCCCGTGAAACCGGAAAAATCAGCGACCCAGTGAAATCAATGGCTTAGGCGTTTTGGATACAGTTTTTTCGGGCGCGTTCCTCATGCGCCGACGCGGATCTACGTCGCCTTCTCGCCTCCGCCGATCGACCGGCGCGAGGCTCGCGCCTTTCGCTCGCGCATTCCAAAATACTCTCCCCGAGGCTCGTCCTTGAGGCGCACCAGGGCGCGGCGCATCGCCAGATAGCCCAGCATTTCCTTGAGCCTTGCACGCCGTATGGCGTCACCGGCACAAACCTGTCCATGCACCCCGTTCCGACCATAGACCCAGGGGTTCCGGTCGCTGCGAATATAGGCTCCCCTGCCCTCTGTCGCCGCTGTAACCCAATACCGGCCGATCTGATCGGCGTGGTCTTCAAGGGCCGCGCCGACCTGACTGGCTTCCACCGCTTTGTCGTCGAGTACCCTTTGCAGATCGGCGGTATCGAACAGCAGCGTAAGATATAGGTCATACCCGCCCTCCAACGACGGCATGATGGCCCAGACGTACCCGGGGTTGGCCGTGAACAGTGCCGGCTTTCGTCTCATCCGGTCGAAGAATTGCGTCCGGCACGCCCGCAGCGTCTGAAGCTCACGATGCAGGTCCGCCGCCGATGCCGTAAGCGGGTTTAGACGCTCTTTCGAATGAAACAGGCGGATGTGCAGCACGGTCAAGCTCAGATGCTGCGCGAACAGGTCATCCACATAGGCACTCACATTTGCATCGTTTTCCCGGCTGCCCAAGGTCCAGTTGTGCAGGTCGTGCCGAAGCGACTTGTGGGAGCCCATCGCCGCCCGGAATTGATCCACAAAATCGTTGTAGACCTCGGCACGGAGGCGGCCCGTGAAATCGACAGGGCCATTGATATCGCGATCAAGACACGTACAGATCGGATGGCTGAAAAACACGTCTATCAACAACCGCAGATGAGGTGCGAGCAGTAGCTGCCCGGTTGCCGGATGCGATGCGGAAAAAAGCGATTGGTGGGCGGACATAGCGTTCAGGATATGTGCCATCTCCTCCGCGACGGTCGACCAGGTATTCGGATGTGCAGTTCTGGCGTCCCGCATCCAGTCGGTGAGATTAGTCTCGCCGTAAGGCCGCGCTGCATCCGCACGATCCTGGAAGATCGAGTCCGTAACGACAAAAGGTTTAAACCAGGCCGTCTGCGACAACCAGACGAGGCGGTCGAGCCTTGCCAGAAATCCGATCCCCGGACCGTCCAAGAGGAATTCACTACCATCATGGTCGACGTGCGAGTTCAGGCTGCGATCAATGTGTGCGGCAAGTTCGTGGAACCTTTTGGACGAAAATTCTGGCAGGTTCATGAAGGGGTTTTGACGCATGGTAATCGATACCGTGTGGCGCAGTATGGCCGGCAAAACGCCCCGTTTGCCGAGACGCAAACGGGGCTCGATGGAATGATCAAAGGAGCGGCGGCATATAGGGCGAACTGACCGGCAGTTCCACGAAATCAACGCGGCGGCCATTAATCGTGCGCGGCACCAGCCGGAGCTGGCCTGCAGCGTAGAGCGCCATGAGAGCAAATTTGGTGCGCGACGGCATCCACTTAATGTTCTTTGCCAATGTCACGATTTCCGATTCGCGGATACCGAACATGTTGCGCGCTCGCATTTCCCTGACAACCCTGGGCATGAGTTCGTACGCATCCAGTTCGTCCTGGGGCTCCGCTTCGGGCGGAAGCACGGTACCAAGCCACTGGCCGGTAAGATAGTTAGCCACGACCGTCGCGGCGAACATCGATTCCTGCGCAATAACGGGCCCTGTACCCTCGTAGAGCTGGAAAAGGCCAGCCAGTACGCTCACGCGCTCGTGGTAACGCCTCGCCATCGCCGAGGCCTCACGAAACACGCCCTGTGCGACCATGAAGTCGATCTGCTGCTGTGCCTGATTCAGCACATAGCCAGCATCGACGGCCACATCAAGTGCAGGCAGATTGGCGAGATGACGCTCGCCATTGGACTTTGCCCGGTCCAGCAGGACCGACACCGTCTCGTCCCAGTCGTCCAGCCCCCCGTCGGCCTGCGGGTACCATCCGATCGCGCTCTTGTTGCTTTCCTCCTTCGACCGGACCATCCACACACGCTGAAGAAAGCCCGATCCCAGCCCTTTCTTGCGATGCTTGCCGAGCCACTCGTCGTAACGATCTGGCTGAATCAAGACAACGATCGTGAAACGCGTCCGCGCCTTCTTCTTGCGATCGCCACCCACGTCTTTCGCTCGCGTGACCACGGGAACAAATCCATCGCGCAGGCTAATCTGCAACGCGAAGTCCTTGCCGAAAGTGGTCTCGAAGAACGCATCGCCTTCCTCGCACCCGCAGAGCCCGAGCACGGGCGACACCCGCTTGATGCCCTGCGGGGTCGAGTCGTCGAAGTCCCATTGATGCGGCCAGTCGGCCATTGCCGCATGAACCGGCCGCATCAGGCGCACGAAGGTTGCCGATTTACCGCCAAAGGGCACGCCGACAACATGCACGATGGTGCTCAGGGGCATGGGATCACCCTTGCTGTCCAGCACGTTGCTGACACCCTGGCACACGAAGCTCAATACGCCGAGCACATTGCCAAGCGCGATATCCAGAGGCACCCCGTAAGTGCCGTGCAGGTTCCAGACGACCTTGCGCAGCCGCGGCGGCAATGCGCTCACCGCGTCGAGTGCGCTCGCGAACTGGCCGAATACGGGCGAGGTGTTACGGTCGCCAAGGAACTGCCGCTGGCTATAGTTCGGCGAGGGCATATAGCCCCCGCCAGACGTATATGCGGGGGTGTGCATCAGTTGCCCTCCTCGTTTGCACTGGCTTGCTGCGCGCTATCCGACTCGATAGCAGCCGCGGCGTAGGCCACCTTGCCCGGCACCGGCTCGCCACGGCGTTTCGCTTCGGCTTCCAGCAGTTCGTCGAAGATCTTGATGTTGATCGATAGGCCGCACTCGGCCAGCGTTTTGACGATCGAACTCTTCGACACATCTGCATTGAGCTTCACGCGAATGCCTTCGTACAGCTCGGTGAACAATTCGGCGCGCTCGCGGTCGCGCTTGACCTTGGGCGATTCGAGTGCGCCGACGGCCTTCTTGAGCGACTCGATATCGACCTTTCCTGCTTCGGTGATGTTTTTTTTCATATTCATGTTCCGCATTACGCCCCGCGCAGTTGGGCACGGATAGCGCGCAGTTCGGTCGTGCCGTTCAGTTCGTGCAGTTCCAGGCCAGCGAGGGCGGCACGGATTCGAGCCAGCTCGGCGTCTACGTCCAGTGCATCACCGCGCAACTTCACGGCCACCGCCTTCTTCAAAAGGCGCATCAGTTGAGCACGCTGCCAGGCGCGCATCGCCTTTTCTTCCGCCAATTTGGCACAGCGAGCCAGCCTGTCCTGGCGGGTCATCCGTTCAATTTCCTCGTCCATCTCCGGAGTCCAGGTATCGGCGATATGCCGATTGAGCTCGTTGACCTCGTCGATGCTCAAGCGCCTGGTTTCGTCACGCCGGTTGTCACCTGCATCTTGCAAGTTCAGGCGCTCCGGTTTGATGGCCTGCGTTGCGGATTTGTCTTTGAAAATATCGCCGAATGCCTCGGCGAAGTCGCTGGCGTACATGCCCCTCTTATGCATGTTAGGCCCCCATCAGCGATGCGCGAACGTCAGCCGCCTTGAAATACCAGCGGCGGCCAAAACGACGGGGTTTGAGGCCGTGATGAGCCCCCATGCTGCTGAGGTTCTTGCGGATCGTCTGGGGCTCGCAGCGCAGATAGGCCGCGACCTCGTTCGTCGTCCAGAACTCGCTCGAGGCGGCCGACACTGCCGTGGACGAAGCGATAACCGCTTCCGTCGCGGCGGCCTGCAGGTTGGGATTGTTGCCGCAGTCAACCGTGGCTGCGGCCGCACATTGCATATTCATCATGCTGCTCCTAATAAGAACGATTTCGTGAAGTCGCCGCCATTGATGTGGATCGATCAAGGGCGAGCGACTTGGAGCAAGCGTGATCTACGGTGATATTTGCGCCGGATCACCGTAGGCAAAAACCTTGTGCGTCAACGAGGCGCATCGCGAATCACCGTAGCAGGCGCACGTCAACCTGCCGGATTACCGCAGGACCGGCATTTTCAGAGGCTGGGGGAGGACGCGCGCTGATGGGTCGGAAGACGCCGCTCACGCGCGGCAGCGTGCGGTATCGAAGTCCCGATTCAGTTCGGACTCGCGGCCCCACATGGCTCGCCAATCAGAAAGCTCAGCGTGAGCTTCGAATACCCTGTCGAGAATCAGCAGACTTATCTTCCGGCCAGCCCCCTTCTCCCCATCGCGACGGCCAGTCTTCACTGGCACACCCTGAGCAAGCATGCTGGCGATCATCACCGGATGCCAGACGGCCTCTGTTCCCTTAGCGAAGTTGGACATTCTCGCTGGCGCAAGCCATGCAGGCGCGTCCCCCAACATCTTGGACCATTCGGTCGACGTCTTCTCGAGGCACCTGCCAAAGCACTTGGCGATGTCCCCTGAAGTGATATAGCGCGGCTGGTTTTCCTCGTCCAGTAAGCGGCGAATGAATCCGTAGACTTTTATCTGCTTTTCTAATTTTCTTTCGTCTAGCCCGCCGGGATGTGCGGATTGTCGCTTGGGGGCAGCCGGTGGCATTGCCTCCTCGTCGCAAGCACCGTCCCGTGGCGATTGAGATTCTGAGCCGGAAACGATCGGATTGCGGTAGAGGATCGGTAAGACTTCTTGTGTCTCAAAGACAAGGGCGTCGAACCACTCGCGCTCCGACCGGCTCATCGCCACGGGATACCGTACCGATATCGCCGGATCGAATAGTCGCTCACCATTCAGAATCGCCCAGAAAACCTGTCGGGCATCTTGCACCGTCTGCCCCAACATGGACATCGCCCGGTCCCGTTCGTCCGACCGTAGCCGAAGGGGATTCCCGGTTACCAGTTGATTTTTCCAGACTAGCTCGAACTCACCAAGTTCGGTAAATGCCTCGAATAGGTATCCGGCTGCAGTGCCGCGCCGGAAAATGTTCACCAACTTCGGCTCGGGAGGAAACAATATCGACCGAGTTCGACGCTGTGCCGCCAACGCCAACTGCCACTGAGTGTCATAGGCCGTGATGCGCTGCGCGATTTCGGTCGAAATTTCGACACCGTGCACGCCCACCCAGTCGATCAGATCATTCAATCTGACGTACGGTTGCGATAGTAATGAATCTTCCTTGGCCGCTCGATCAGGATGCTCGGTTTCCAACATCATCGGCTCTATCTCGTTGCTGGTTGAAACGATTTACACAGTCGCGGAAAAACAACGCGCGACATGGCCGCCGGGAACTCTCTCGTCGGCCATTTTTCGGCAAAGACCAACATGCCCAGATCGTCAGCCGCATCAAGGTCGACTTTCGTTGATCGAAAACGCCTACACAGAGCCTACACGGCACATGAAAAAGAAAAGGGTTACGCGAAAACTCGCGTAACCCTTTGATTTTGTTGGTGCCGGCTGCAGGACTCGAACCCGCCACCTGATGATTACAAATCAACTGCTCTACCAGATGAGCTAAGCCGGCGTAGCGCGAGATTCTACCTCATTTCACGATCTTGAGGCGAGGTCTGTTGCCACCTTTCGAACCGTCGCCATCGCCGTCGGTTTTCGGCGGTTCGTCGGCGCCTTCGGAGGGTTCCTCGTTCGCGCCGCGGTCGGCAACCGGCGTCAACGCAGCAGGCGACTCGTCGCGCTGCGCGTCATCCGCCTGCGCGGCTTCTTCGTCGAACGCGCCCGAATCCTCGCCTTCGCCCGCAACCGCATCGACCTGGAACGCCATCCCCTGCCCGTTCTCGCGCGCATAGATCGCGAGCACGTTGGCAACCGGAATCTCGATCTTGTGCGCCTTCCCGGAGAACCGGGCCGTGAACTCGATCCACTCGTTGCCCATCTGCAACTGGCTCGTCGCCTCGAAGCTGATGTTGAGCACGATCTCGCCGTCACGCACGAACTGACGCGGCACGCGCGTCGAGTTGTCGACCCTCACCGCGATATGCGGTGTGTAACCGTTATCGGTGCACCACTCGTACAGCGCGCGCAGCAGATAAGGCTTCGTTGAAATCTCTTGCATCACAATCCTCGAACCCGGAGCGGGCGCGCGGCACGCCGCGCCGCCCTCCCCGTCTTGCCTTCATTGCATCATCAACGACGCATGACCTTTTCGGACGGCGTCAGTGCTTCGATATAGGCCGGACGGCTGAAGATCCGCTCGGCGTACTTCATCAGCGGCGCGGCGTTCTTCGACAGCTCGATGCCGTAGTGATCCAGACGCCACAGCAGCGGCGCGATCGCGACGTCAAGCATCGAGAATTCCTCGCCGAGCATGTACTTGTTCTTCACGAAGATCGGCGCGAGCTGCGTCAGGCGATCGCGGATCGCGAGGCGTGCCTTCTCGTGATTCTTCTCCGCTGCCTTGCCCTTCTCGTTCTCGAGCGTGCTGACGTGGACGAACAGTTCCTTCTCGAAGTTGAGCAGGAACAGGCGTGCACGTGCGCGCTGCACGGGGTCGGCCGGCATCAGTTGCGGGTGCGGGAAGCGCTCGTCGATGTACTCGTTGATGATGTTCGATTCGTACAGGATCAGGTCGCGCTCGACCAGGATCGGCACCTGACCGTACGGGTTCATCACCGAAATGTCTTCCGGCTTGTTGAACAGGTCGACGTCACGGATTTCGAAGTCCATGCCCTTCTCGAACAGCACCAGCCGGCAACGCTGGGAGAACGGGCAAGTTGTGCCGGAATACAGAACCATCATGTTTGCGTTTCCTCAAAAAAGCCGAGGGCCGGCACGCGGCGAACCTCCTTCCGGGGTCCACCTTGCGCCGGCCCCACGCCGGTCAGGCGTGATTACTTGATATCTTTCCAGTACGCGGCATTGAGCCGCCAGGCCAGGAAAGTCAGGACACCGAGAAAGATCAGCACCCACACGCCGAGGCGTTTGCGGGTCTGCTGAGCCGGCTCGGACATCCAGGTCATGTACGCCACCAGGTCGGCAACCGCAGCATCATAATCCACCGCGGACAGTGTCCCCGGCGTGACCTGCTGGAAGCCGACGAGCGTATGGACCTTCTCGCCCGTCTCCTCGTCCGTCTTGTCTTCGAATTTGGCGGTGCGCTGCCCCTGCAGTTGCCACAATACATGGGGCATGCCGACGTTCTCGAACACCGCGTTGTTCCAGCCGGTCGGCCGCGTATCGTCGCGGTAGAAGCTGCGCAGATACGTATACAGCCAGTCGCGGCCGCGCGCGCGCTCCTCGACCGACAGGTCGGGCGGCGAGGTGCCGAGCCAGTTCTTCGCGTCTTCAGGCCGCATCGCGACGGACATCGTGTTGCCGACCTTGTCGGTCGTGAACAGGAGATTCTTTTCGATCTCCTTCTGGGATATGCCCAGATCCGTCAGACGGTTGTAGCGCATCAGGTTCGCGCTGTGGCAGTTCAGGCAATAGTTTACAAACAATTGCGCGCCGTGCTGAAGCGAAACGAGATTTTCCGTGTTATCGGGCGCCCGGTCGAGCGGAAAATTACCTTCCGCCCGCACCGCCGGTGCCACCAGCAGCGCACACGCGGTCGCCCCGATCAGCGCGAGTGTCGAAAGCAGTTTCTTCATGTCGTTCTCTCCTCGCTCACGTTAATGGGGCTTGAAGCGCACCCGCTCCGGCGGCTGCTTGAACGTGCCAAGCGGCGTCCAGACGGGCATGCCGAGGAAGAACGCGAAGTAGATCAGCGCGCAACACTGCGCGATCAGCGTGGCCGCCGGCGATGGTGGCCGCGTGCCGAGGAATGCGAGGGTCAGGAACGCCGCGACGAAGATCCCGAGGAACACCTTGTGGAACAGCGGCCGGTAGCGGATCGACTTCACCGGGCTCCGGTCGAGCCACGGCAGGAAGAACAGCGTGATCACCGCCGAACCCATCACGACGACGCCCCAGAACTTCGACTCCGTCAGGTACATGAAGACGACGATCGCCGCGGCCAGCAACGGCAACCCGGCCTTCCACTTGCCGCGCGCGCGGATCAGCGCGAGCACGCCGAGCAGCGCGATGACGATCATCAGGACGATCTTGAACGGGTCGGTGGTCGCGCGCAGCATCGCGTAGAACGCGGTGAAGTACCAGACCGGCGCGATCTCGGGCGGCGTCTGCAACGGGTTCGCCGGGACGAAGTTGTTCGCCTCGAGGAAGTAGCCGCCCATCTCCGGCGAGAAGAACACGATCAGTGCGAATACCATCAGGAACACGCACACGCCGAGGAAATCGTGCACCGAGTAGTACGGGTGGAACGGGATGCCGTCGAGCGGAACGCCGTTCTCGTCCTTCTTCGCCTTGATCTCGATGCCGTCCGGGTTGTTCGACCCCACTTCGTGCAGCGCGACGAGGTGCGCGATCACGAGGCCGACCAGCACGAGCGGAATCGCGATCACGTGGAACGCGAAGAAGCGGTTCAACGTGACGTCCGACACGACGTAGTCGCCGCGAATCCACAGCGACAGGTCGGGGCCGACGAACGGGATCGCCGAGAACAGGTTCACGATCACCTGCGCGCCCCAGAACGACATCTGGCCCCACGGCAGCAGGTAACCGAAGAACGCCTCGGCCATCAGGCACAGGAAGATCGCACAGCCGAAGATCCACACGAGCTCGCGCGGCTTGCGGTACGACCCGTAAAGCAGCCCGCGGAACATGTGCAGATAGACGACCACGAAGAACATCGACGCGCCCGTGGAGTGCATGTAGCGGATCAGCCAGCCCCACGGCACCTCGCGCATGATGTACTCGACCGACGCAAACGCGAGCGTCGAGTCGGGCTTGTAGTTCATCGTCAGGAAGATGCCGGTGACGATCTGGTTGACGAGCACCAGCAGCGCGAGGGAGCCGAAGAAGTACCAGAAGTTGAAGTTCTTCGGCGCGTAGTACTCGGAAACGTGCTTTTTCCAGGTGGACGTGAGCGGGAAGCGCTGATCGATCCAGCCGGTGAGACCTGTCGTGGAGACTTCCTTGTTGTCGGCCATCACGCTTCTCCTTTCTCGTCCTTGCCGATCACGAGGGTCGTCGCCGACGTGAACATGTAGGGCGGGATGTCGAGATTCTGAGGCGCCGGCTTGTTCTTGAACACACGGCCGGCGAGGTCGTAGGTCGAACCGTGGCACGGGCAGAGAAAACCGCCCGGCCAGTCGTCCGGCAGGTTCGGCTGCGGACCCGGCGTGAAGCGCTGGCTTGGCGTGCAGCCGAGGTGCGTACACACGGCCATCACGACGAGAATGTTCTTGCGATCGGCCCGCGAGCGATATTCGTTCGCACAATACGCGGGCAACGGCATCGTATAGGGCTTTTCGGTGGTCGGATCGGCCACTTCCTTGTCGGCCTTGACCACGTCGGCAAGCATCGCGTCGGTGCGGTTCAGGATCCACACCGGCTTGCCGCGCCACGGCACGGTCACCATTTCACCGGGCTTCAGCCCGCTGATGTCGACCTCGACCGGTGCTCCGGCCGCTTTCGCTTTCGCGGACGGCGCAAGCGACGCCGCGAAAGGTATGACGGTGGCTACGCCTCCTACGCCACCTGCTACGGATGTCGCAATCAGCCAGGTACGGCGGCCGCTGTCGACGCGTTTCTCTTCCTTGTCTCGCATCACACGCCCCACTTCTGAGTTGGATTTTCCGTCACGACTTTCCATTCCGCCGCTAGTTTGCTCGAATGGAGTCGCCATTTACAAGGCCCGGAGATGAAAATCCCTTCGAAGTGATTGATAGTTAAGGGTTTTCCCCCACTATCGGAGCGATTAAATCATTTCACTATTAAGCATCCGCTACATTGAGAAATTTCGATGCGCTGCCGCAAATCCGGCACTCAGACCGGGTTATGAATATCGATAAAAAGGTGTTCGATACCGAATTCTTCGGACAAGTGGGTGCCGAGTGCCTGGATTCCGTAGCGTTCGGTCGCATGGTGCCCTGCCGCAACGAACGCGACGCCGCTCTCCGCGGCCGTGTGCGTCACGTGTTCGGACACCTCGCCGGTCAGGAACACGTCCGCGCCGGCATCGATCGCCGCGTCGAAATAGCTCTGCGCGGCGCCCGTGCACCACGCGATGCGCCGCAGCTGCATGTCCGGATCGCCGAGCACGAGCGGCGTGCGGCCGAGCGTGCGCTCGACCTTCGCGACGAAGTGCTCGAGCGAGACGGGCATCGGCAGCGTGGCCATCCAGCCGAGGTCGCCTTCGCCGAAACGCTGCTCGCCGATCAGCCCGAGCCGCTCGCCGAGCTGCGCGTTGTTGCCGAATTCGGGATGCGCGTCGAGCGGCAGGTGGAACGCGAACAGGTTCAGGTCGTTCGCGAGCAGCAGCTTCAGGCGCTGATACTTGCGGCCCGTGATCTGCGGCGGCTCGTTGCGCCAGAAATAGCCGTGATGGACGAGCACGGCATCCGCACCCCATTCGAGTGCGGCTTCAAGAAACGCGACCGACGCCGTCACGCCGGTGGCGATCTTCTCGATCTTGCGACGCCCCTCGACCTGCAGGCCGTTCGGGCAATAGTCCTTGAAGCGCGCGGTTTCAAGGGTATTGTTCAAGTACAATTCAAGTTCGATCCGATCCATATAAACCTCTAATCCATTCAGATGCTTAGACGCTTCTGGCTGTTCTTCGCGCAGGCGGTTACCGTGCTGCTCGCGCTGATGTTCATCGTCGTGACGCTCAAGCCGCAATGGCTGCAACGGCAAGGACAGCTCGGCAAGCAGCTCGCCACGCCGATCGTTGCGCTGCGGGAAGTCGCGCCGGGCATCGGCGGCGCGCCGGCGACCACGTCGTACGCGGAAGCCGCGCAAAAGGCGATGCCGGCCGTCGTCAACGTCTTCTCCAGCAAGGACGGCTCGCTGCCGCCCGATCCGCGCGCGAAAGATCCGCTGTTCCGCTACTTCTTCGGCGACCGCAACGCCCGCAAGCAGCAGGACGAACCGGCCGCCAACCTCGGCTCGGGCGTTATCGTGAGCCCTGAAGGTTACATTCTAACGAACCAGCACGTCGTGGATGGCGCCGACCAGATCGAGGTCGCGCTCGCCGACGGGCGCACGGCCACCGCGAAGGTGATCGGCAGCGATCCCGAAACCGACCTCGCCGTGCTGAAGATCAACATGACGAACCTGCCGACGATCACGCTCGGCCGCTCCGACCAGTCGCGGGTCGGGGACGTCGTCCTCGCGATCGGCAACCCGTTCGGCGTCGGCCAGACGGTCACGATGGGGATCATCAGCGCACTGGGCCGCAACCACCTCGGCATCAACACGTTCGAGAACTTCATCCAGACCGACGCGCCGATCAACCCCGGCAACTCGGGCGGCGCACTGGTCGACGTGAACGGCAACCTGCTCGGCATCAACACCGCGATCTACTCGCGCTCGGGCGGCTCGCTCGGCATCGGTTTCGCGATTCCCGTGTCGACCGCGCGCACGGTGCTCGAAAGCATCATCACGACGGGCTCGGTCACGCGCGGCTGGATCGGCGTCGAGCCGCAGGACGTCACGCCGGAGATCGCCGAATCGTTCGGGCTTCAGCAGAAATCGGGCGCGATCGTCGCCGGCGTGCTGCAGGGCGGCCCGGCCGACAAGGCCGGCATCAAGCCGGGCGATATCCTGGTCTCGGTCAACGGCGAGGACATCACCGACACGACGAAGCTGTTGAACACGGTCGCGCAGATCAAGCCGGGCACGCCGACCAAGGTGCACGTCGTCCGCAAGGGCAAGGAGTTCGACATGAACGTCGTGATCGGCAAGCGCCCGCCGCCGCCGAAGCAGACGCTCGACGAGCAGGACAGCGATACCGAATGACGTCGGGCGGGCGGCACACGGCCGCGTGCCGAACTCCCGCCGGAAACGAAAAAGGGCAGCCAGGAGGCTGCCCTTTTGCTTTGCATCGAACGACCTTCGTTGGCGGGACGCCGGCCTTGCCGCACGCGCTCCGGCCGGCCATGCGACCCGGCCGCTCAGGCCTGGCCGGAAACCCGCCTGCCGTGCATCGCCCGGCGCGCCGCCATCAGCCGGCGGCTTCGCCGTTCCCCGCCTCGCCTTCCTCGGCCGGCTTCTTCGGCACGAAGAACCGCGCGGCCAGCAGCCCGATCTCGAACAGCACGATGAGCGGCAACGCGAGCATCAGTTGCGAGAATACGTCCGGCGGCGTGACGACCGCCGCGACGATGAACGCGCCGACGATCACGTACGGCCGCATCTCCTTGAGCTTCTTCAGCGACAGCACGCCCATCCGGACGAGCAGCACGACGACGATCGGCACCTCGAACGTGACCCCGAACGCGATGAACATCCCGAGCACGAAGCTCAGGTAGTTGTCGATGTCGGTGGTCATTTCCGCCCCGAGCGGCGCGTTGTAGTGCGCCATCACGCGGAAGATCGTCGGGAACACGAGGAAGTACGCGAATGCCATCCCGCACAGGAACAGGAAGTAGCTGCTGCCGACGAGCGGCGCGACGAGCTTTTTCTCGTGCTGGTACAGCCCCGGCGCGACGAACGCCCAGATCTGGTACAGCACGATCGGCAGCGCGATCACCAGTGCGACGAGCATCGTGACCTTCATCGGCACGAAGAACGAGCCGGTGACGTCGGTGACGATCATCTTGCCGTCCTTCGGCAGGTTCTCCATCAACGGCCGCGCAAGCAGCCGGAAGATGTCGGGCGCCCAGTAGACGAGCCCGAGGAACACGACGATCACGGCCGCCCCCGCGCGAATGATGCGATCGCGAAGCTCGACGAGATGGGAAATGAAAGTTTCTTCCGGGGCGTCGCCCGGGTTCTGCTGGGGGTCGCTCACACCGGCCCTCGGTAGGATTGACGAGCGAGCATGCGCTCGGCTCAGAAGAAGCGCGTCGGCCGGCGCAGGCTGGCCGGCTGGTGGCGCGCGACGCGCGCGGCGCCCGACTGCACGTGCGTGCGGCGGGTGGTCGCGCGCTTGTACCAGACAGGCGCAGCCGCCTGCTTGACGCGCCAGTTGCGGCGCTTGGGCGCGAGCGCGGCCGTACTGCCTCGCCACGACGGCGCCGCGGGCGTGTCGGAATCATGGGACCCGGTGCTGCCCGACGCTTCGTCAAGGCCGCCAACCGCGGAATGCCACGTGTCGTTCAGTTCCTTTTCGTGCTCGCGCAGGTTGTCGTGAATCGTCGTCTCGACATTGCGCGCGGCCGATTCGAAATCGGTCTTCATCGTCCGCAGCGCGTCGAGTTCGATTTCGCGCGAGACCTCGGCCTTCACGTCGTTGATGTACCGCTGCGCGCGGCCGAACAATGCGCCTGCCGTACGCGCGACGCGCGGCAGGCGCTCGGGGCCGAGCACCACGAGCGCGACGACGCCGATCAGCGCCATCTTCGAAAGACCGAGATCCAGCATCGCGAATGCCTGTCAGCGTGCCGGCGTTACGCCTTGTTCGAATCGGAACGCGTCGTTTCCTTCGCGTTGACGTCGACCGAGCCCGAGCGCGGCAGTTGCTGCGCGTCAGCCGGTGCTTCACCGTCCTTCATGCCGTCCTTGAAACCCTTCACGGCGCTGCCGAGATCGTTGCCGATATTGCGCAGCTTCTTCGTACCGAAAACCAGCGCGACGATCAGCAGCACGATCAGCCAGTGCCAAATGCTCAATCCACCCATGATGAAACCTCTCCTCAACCACGCCGCTACGCGGCGCAAATCGCCGGCAACGTGCCGGCTTCGACTATCGATGCGGGGAAACGCCCCGCGCCGTCAACCCATCCGCTGCCAGGGGCGCGGGCCGGCCAGGATATGCGCGTGCAGGTGGTAGACCTCCTGCCCGCCGCCCGGGCCTGTATTGATCACAGTACGGAAACCGGTTTCGCCACCCGTATAGGCGACGCCGAGCTGGCCAGCGAGACGCGAGACGAGCAGCATCAGCCGGCCGAGCATCGGCGCATCGGCTTCGCTCGCCGCCGACAGCGTCGGCAGGTGCTGGCGCGGAATCACGAGCACGTGCGTCTCGGCCGCCGGGCGGATGTCGCGGAACGCGACGAATTCGTCATCCTCGTGCACCTTCGTGCTCGGGATCTCGCCTGCCGCGATCTTGCAGAACAGGCAATTCGGATCGTGACTCATGTTGCTCCTGCAGACGCCCGAGCGCGGCCGGTCAGAACCAGGCCTGCGGATCGAGCGGCTTGTTGTCGTTCAGGTACAGCCAACCCTTGATGATACGGTACAGCGTCCAGATCCATGTGACAAACATCACTGCGAATCCGATCACCACGAACATCAGCGCGAACCCGATCACGTACGCGATCAGCGCGCGCCAGAACGTGCGGACCTGCCACTCGAAGTGGGCGGCATACGGCGTGCCGGCCACATCGTCGCGCTTCACGTAGTTGATGATGATCGCGATGATGCCCGTGACGCCGCCCGTGAGCCAATGAAACGCGTAGAGGCCGTAGAGCACGTGAGTCAACGTGCGCAGCCCGTTCAGGCGTTCGGCGTCCGCGGCCCCCGGCACCGACGGCGGCGGAAACTGACTTGGCGTATCGGTCATGATGCTACCCCCGTTAGATGACAATTCTTACAGCTTACCGCACTGTGGCCATCCCGCGACAAGGGTCTGTCACCCGCCGTTTTCCTCGCGCTCGCGACGCTTGCGCAGGGCCTTCTCCTCGATCCCCGACAGCCCTTCGCGGCGCTCGAGCTCGGCGATCACGTCGGCCGGGCTCAGGTCGAAATGCGACAGCATCACGAGGCAGTGGAACCACAGGTCGGCCACCTCGCCGACCAGCGCGGTCGGCGCGCCGCCCTGGCGCACGTCCTTCGCGGCCAGCACGACTTCCGTTGCCTCTTCGCCGATCTTCTTCAGCACCGCGTCGTCGCCCTTGTGGAACAGGCGCGATACGTACGATTGATCGGGGTCGCCGCCCTTGCGGCTATCGATCACGGCCGCGAGGCGCAGCAGCGTGTCTTCGGTCGATTGCGTCATTTGTAGATGTGTTCGGGATCTTTCAGCACCGGCTCGACCGCGACCCAGTCGCCACTGTCGACGGTGCCTTCGAATTTCTGGAAGAAGCACGAATGCCGGCCGGTGTGGCACGCGATGCCCGACACCTGCTCGACCTTCAGCAGCACGACGTCCTCGTCGCAATCGAGCCGCACTTCGTGCACGTGCTGCACGTGGCCCGACTCCTCGCCCTTGAACCACAGGCGCTTGCGCGAACGCGAATAGTAGACCGCGCGGTGGGTCTCGATCGTCTTCGCCAGCGCCTCGCGGTTCATCCACGCGAACATCAGCACGTCGTTCGTCGACGCCTCCTGCGCGATCACCGGCACGAGGCCGTTGTCGTCCCAGCGGACCTTGTCGAGCCACGCGGGCAATGCATTCGTTTCCGTATTCATCACAGCCTCACCGGAATGCCCTGGTCGGCCATGAAGCGCTTCGCCTCGCCGACCGTGTGCTCGCCGTAGTGGAAGATGCTCGCGGCCAGCACCGCATCGGCGCGGCCGTCCTTGATGCCGTCGGCCAGGTGCTGCAGCGAGCCGACACCGCCCGACGCGATCACCGGCACCGGCACCGCGTCCGACACGCCGCGCGTGAGCGCGAGGTCGAAGCCCGACTTGGTGCCGTCGCGATCCATGCTCGTGAGCAGGATCTCGCCCGCGCCGAGCTCGGCCATCTTGCGCGCCCATTCGATCGCGTCGAGGCCCGTGTTCTTGCGGCCGCCGTGCGTGAAGACTTCCCAGCGCGGCGTCTCGCCGTCGGCCGACACGCGCTTCGCGTCGATCGCGACGACGATGCACTGCGAGCCGTACTTGTCGGCCGCGTCGCGCACGAGCTGCGGGTTCGCGACCGCCGACGAATTCATGCTGACCTTGTCCGCGCCCGCGTTCAGCAGGCGCCGCACGTCCTCGACGGCGCGCACGCCGCCGCCGACGGTCAGCGGAATGAAGACCTGCGACGCGACGGCTTCGATGATCGGCAGGATCAGGTCGCGCTGGTCGGACGTCGCGGTGATGTCGAGGAACGTCAGTTCGTCGGCGCCCTGGTCGTCGTAGCGGCGGGCGATCTCGACGGGGTCGCCGGCATCGCGCAGTTCGACGAAGTTGACGCCCTTGACGACACGCCCGGCAGTCACGTCCAGGCAGGGGATGATGCGTTTAGCTAGAGCCATGATGTTGCGCCAAATGCCGCGATGGGACGGCCGGTTGCGGAAAGCCTCGCGCGAGGCTTCCGGTGGGGCCGCCTGCTGGCAGCCCCGGCGAGCGGGACAACCGCGCTTACGCGTTGTCGAGTTCGCCGTTCAGTTCGTCCGCGCGCTTTTGCGCGGCCGCGAAATCGAGATCGCCGGAGTAGATCGCACGGCCGCAGATCACGCCTTCGACGCCGTGCTCTTCCACTTCGCACAGATTCTCGATGTCCGTGAGGTTCGACAGGCCGCCGCTGGCAATCACCGGGATGCCGACCGCCTGCGCGAGCTTCACGGTCGCCTCGATGTTGATGCCCTGCAGCATCCCGTCGCGGCCGATGTCCGTGTAGACGATCGATTCGACGCCGTAGTCCTCGAACTTCTTCGCGAGATCGACCACTTCGTGGCCCGTGAGCTTGCTCCAGCCGTCGGTCGCGACCTTGCCGTCCTTCGCGTCCAGCCCGACGATGATGTTGCCCGCGAACGCGGTGCACGCGTCCTGCAGGAAACCCGGATCCTTCACGGCCGCGGTGCCGATGATCACGTAGGACAGGCCCGCGTCGAGATACTTCTCGATCGTCTCGAGGCTGCGGATGCCGCCGCCGAGCTGTACGGGGATTTCATCGCCGACTTCGTCGAGGATCGCTTCGATCGCCTCGAGATTCTTCGGCTTGCCGGCGAATGCGCCGTTCAGGTCGACCAGATGGAGCCGCCGGGCGCCGAGATCGACCCACTTGCGGGCCATCGCCGCCGGGTCCTCGGAGAAAATCGTGGCCTGGTCCATGTCGCCCTGTTTGAGGCGCACACACTGACCGTCTTTGAGATCGATGGCCGGAATCAGCAACATAGCAATCGGGTGTCGTCGTGGAAGAAGAAAAGAATCCGGCGCGTACCGGCCAATCCGGTACCGCGCCGTCTCGCTAGTTTAGTACAACTCTTTCGGCGCTTAGGCGCGCGAGCCCCGTAAGACGGGCCTCTGCGGCCCGCCGACTGTGGCACGCACGCGACGTTCACGGTTTCCAGTGTACGAAGTTGCGATACAGACGCAACCCGACCTCCGCGCTTTTCTCGGGGTGGAATTGGGTCGCGAAGAGGTTGTCCCGCGCGACCGCGGACGTAAACGGCGCGCCATAGGCCGTTTCGCCGACCGTATGCGCCGGGTTGTCCGGCGTCACGTAGTAGCTGTGCACGAAGTAGAAATACGCGTCGTCGGGCACGCCGTCCCACAGCGGATGCGGCTGCGACTGGCGCACGCGGTTCCAGCCCATCTGCGGCACCTTGAAGCGCGAGCCGTCGTCCTGCACACGGCCGTCGAGTTCGAAACGCACGACCTTGCCGGGCAACAGGCCGAGGCCCTTCGTGTCGCCTTCGGCGCTCCAGTCGAACAGCATCTGCTCGCCGACGCACACGCCGAGCAGCGGCTTCGTGCGCGAGGCCTCGATCACGGCCTCCTGCAAGCCCGACTCGCCGAGGCAGCGCATGCAGTCGGGCATCGCGCCCTGGCCGGGCAGCACGACACGGTCGGCCGCGCGGATCGCGGCCGGCGTGTCGACGATCGCCACGTCGGCGGCCGGTTCGGCCTTCTTGAGCGCCTGCGCGACCGAGCGCAGGTTGCCCATCCCATAATCCACAATCGCAATCGAAGTTTTCATCTCAGTGCAGGCAGTAGCGCCCTCAGTCCATTGACGATGAATTCCACCGCCAGCGCCGACAGCATCAGACCCATCAGCCGCGTGGCGATGTTGATGCCCGTGCGGCCGATCCAGTTCGCGATCGGCTCGGCGAGCCGCATCGCGACGAAACACAGAAAAGCCAGGACCGCGCCGATCGCGACCAGCCCGGCCCGTTCATACCAGTGACGCGAGTTCGCCGCGTAGATGATGACCGTGCTGATCGAGCCGGGGCCCGTGAGCAGCGGAATCGCCAGCGGCACGACCGCGATGTTGTCCTTCAGCTCGGCCTCGTGGCGTTCCTCCGGCGTCGATCGCGTGTTGCCGATCTGCGCGTTCAGCATGTTGATCGCCATCAGCAGCATGATGATCCCGCCGCCCACCTCGAGCGACCCGACCGAAATGCCGAAGAAGTCGATGATCTGCTGCCCGAGCAGCGCCGTCACCGTCATCACGCAGAACACCGACACCGACGCGATCCGGATCGTACGCCGCCGCTCGAGGTCCGTCTGCTGCGCCGTCAGGCTCAGGAAGAACGGCACCGCGCCGATCGGGTTGATCAGCGCCAGCAGCGAAATGAACGATTTGAGCAGATCCATCGCAAGCCGGCGCCGCGCGCCGAAGCCGTGAGGTTGTCCTAGACGCTCCGTCCGGTCAGTTCAGGTTCAGAGGCTGCCCTTCGTCGACGGGATCTGCCCCGCCGCACGCTCGTCCAGCTCCACCGCCGCGCGCAGCGCACGGCCGAAGGCCTTGAACACGGTCTCGAGCTGATGGTGCGCGTTGATCCCGCGCAGGTTGTCGATGTGCAGCGTGACGCCCGCGTGGTTCACGAAACCGCGGAAGAACTCGATCGACAGGTCGACGTCGAACGTGCCGATCCGCGCACGCGTGAACGGCACGTGGAATTCGAGGCCCGGCCGGCCGGAGAAGTCGATCACGACGCGCGACAGCGCCTCGTCGAGCGGCACGTACGAATGGCCGTAGCGACGGATGCCCTTGCGGTCGCCGATCGCCTTCGCGACGGCCTGCCCGAGCGTGATGCCGACATCCTCGACCGTGTGGTGGTCGTCGATATGCGTATCGCCATGCGCTTCAACCTCGAGATCGACCAGACCGTGTCGAGCGATCTGGTCGAGCATATGGTCGAGGAACGGCACGCCGGTAGCCAGCTTCTGCTGGCCCGTGCCGTCGAGATTGAGCTTCACACGGATCTGCGTTTCGCTGGTATTGCGAACGACTTCCGCCACACGCATGGCAATTCCTTGACTGAGTCGATGTAAATGGGGATTGATCGTTTCGCGCCGCGGCGCCCGCAGGCTCAACCGGGCAGCGCGAGTTTCAAAGCGGCCAGCAGGCGCGCGTTTTCGTCGGGAGAACCGACGGTGAGCCGCACGCATTCAGCCAGCAACGGATGCATTTTACTCACGTTTTTGACCAAAACCCGCTCGGTGAGCAGCGCGTCGAACACGGCGGCCGCGTCCGGCAACCGCACCAGCAGGAAATTGCCGGCGCTCGGGAACACCGTCGCGCCCGGCAGCGCGGCCACCGCCTGCGCGAGACGCGCGCGTTCCGCCCGCAGATCGGCCGCCTGCGCGTCGAGCACGCCGAGGTGGTCGAGCAGGAAATCGGCGGTCGCCTGGGTCAGCACGTTGATGTTGTACGGCGGGCGCACCTTGTCGAATTCGGTCAGCCATGCGGGCGAACCGACCAGATAACCGAGGCGGATGCCCGCGAGGCCGAGCTTCGACACCGTGCGCATCACGACGACGTTGTCGAATTCGGCGGCGCGCGGCAGCCATGAGCGCCCGGCGAACGGCTGGTACGCCTCGTCGATCACGATCAGGCTGTGCCGCGCGGCCGCGACGATCCGTTCGATGTCGGCATCGTCGTACAGCGTGCCGGTCGGGTTGTTCGGATAGGCGAGATAGACGAGCGCCGGACGATGCTCGGCGATCGCCGCGAGCATCGCGTCGACGTCGAGCGTCAGGTCGGCCTTCAGCGGCACGCCGACGAATTCGAGCTGCGCGAGCTTGGCGGACAGTTCGTACATCACGAAGCCCGGCACCGGCGCGAGCACCTTCGCGCCCGGCTTCGCGCAGGCCACCGACATCATGCTGATGATTTCGTCCGAGCCGTTGCCGAGCAGCACGTCGCAGGCGGCCGGCACGCCCATCGCGTGGCGCAGCTTGTCGATCAGCGCGGCCGGGCGCGGCGCCGGGTAGCGGTTCAGCGCGACCTGCGCGAGACGCTCGCCGAGCGCCGCGGCGAGCGGTTCGGGCAGCGGGTACGGGTTCTCCATCGCGTCGAGCTTCACGAATCCGCTCGCGTCCGGCACCGGATAGCTCGTCATCGCGAGCACGTCGCGGCGAATGATGTCTTGTGGCGTCGTCATGATCTCAAGCCGGCGTGCGTCGCGCCGGCGTCAAATGATCGGCAAGGCGGAGGCCGCCGCCCTGCACAGGTGTCTCCAGCCCCGGCCTTCGGGGTGCGGGCCGGGCGGCACATCCGCGCCTGCCCCGGCCCCGCGCTGCGTGCGCTCAGTTCTTCATCCGGAATTCGGCGCTCTTCGCGTGCGCCTGCAGCCCCTCGCCATACGCGAGTTCGGATGCGATCTCGCCGAGCGTCTGCGCGCCTTCGGCGCTCACCTCGATCAGGCTCGAGCGCTTGATGAAGTCGTACACGCCGAGCGGCGACGAGAAACGGGCGGTGCGCGACGTCGGCAGCACGTGGTTCGGGCCCGCGCAGTAGTCGCCGAGGCTCTCGCTCGTGTAGCGGCCGAGGAAGATCGCGCCCGCATGGCGGATCTGCTGGCCCCATTGCTGCGGCTCCAGCGCGGAAATTTCCAGGTGCTCGGGCGCGATGTCGTTCGCGATCCGGCAGGCTTCGGCCATGTCGCGCACCTTGATCAGCGCGCCGCGGCCTTCGAGCGACGCGCGGATCACGTCCTGGCGCGGCATCGACGGCAGCAGCTCGTTGATCGCCTTCTCGACGCGCTCGAGGAACGCACCGTCCGGACACAGCAGGATCGACTGCGCGAGCTCGTCGTGCTCGGCCTGCGAGAAGAGATCCATCGCGACCCAGTTCGGGTCGGTCGTGCCGTCGCACAGCACGAGGATTTCCGACGGCCCGGCGATCATGTCGATGCCGACCGTGCCGAACACGCGGCGCTTCGCCGACGCGACGTACGCATTGCCGGGGCCGCAGATCTTGTCGACGGCCGGCACCGTCGCCGTGCCGTACGCGAGCGCGCCAACCGCCTGCGCGCCGCCGATCGTGAACACGCGATCGACGCCGCCGAGCAGCGCCGCGGCGAGCACGAGGTCGTTCTTCACGCCGTCCGGCGTCGGCACGACCATCACGATCTCGCCGACGCCCGCGACGCGCGCGGGAATCGCGTTCATCAGCACCGACGACGGATACGCCGCCTTGCCGCCCGGCACGTACAGGCCGACGCGGTCGAGCGGCGTGATCTTCTGGCCGAGCACCGTGCCGTCGCTTTCCGTGTACTGCCAGCTATGCGTGCCGCACTCGATCTTCTGCTTCTCGTGGTACGCGCGCACCCGCGCGGCCGCCGCTTCCAGCGCCGCGCGCGCTTTCGGCGCGAGGCCGTCGAGCGCCGTCTGCAGCGCGTCCTGCGGCAGCTCCAGCGCGGCGACGCTGTTCGCGCTCAGCCGGTCGAAGCGGTTCGTGTATTCGAGCACCGCGGCGTCGCCGCGCGACTTCACGTCGGCGAGGATCTGCGCGACCGATTGCTCGATCGCCGCGTCTTCGCTTGCCTCGAATGCGAGCAGCGCGCGCAGCTCGGCGCCGAAGCCTTCGCTCGTCGAATCGAGCTTGCGGATGGTGATGGACATGGGAGTTCCGTTACGGTGATGCGCTCAACCGCCATTCTGCGACGCGCGTTCGAACGCGTCGAGGATCGGCTTGAGCGCCGTGCGCTTCAACTTCAGCGCAGCCTGGTTCACGACGAGGCGCGACGAGATCGCCATGATCTCCTCGACCTCGACCAGATTGTTCGCCTTCAGCGTGCCGCCCGAGCTGACGAGGTCGACGATCGCGTCGGCCAGCCCCACCAGCGGTGCGAGTTCCATCGAGCCGTACAGCTTGATCAGGTCGACGTGCACGCCCTTCGCGGCGAAGTGTTCGCGCGCCGTTTCGACGTACTTCGTCGCGACGCGCAGCCGCGCGCCCTGGCGCACGGCGCTCGCGTAATCGAAGCCGGCCGATACGGCCACCGACATCCGGCAGCGCGCAATGTTCAGGTCGATCGGCTGGTACAGGCCCGAGCCGCCGTGCTCGACCAGCACGTCCTTGCCGGCCACGCCGAAATCGGCCGCGCCGTATTCGACGTAGGTCGGCACGTCGCTCGCGCGCACGATGATCACGCGCAGGTCCGGGTTCGTCGTCGGCAGGATCAGCTTGCGCGACGTTTCCGGATCCTCCGTCACCTGCACGCCGGCGGCGGCAAGCAACGGCAGGGTTTCCTCGAAAATCCGGCCCTTCGACAACGCAAGGGTCAACGGCGGGGTCAGCGGCGCGGTCATGCTTGGCTCCCGGAAAGGCGGCGCACGTTCGCGCCGACAGCGGTCAGTTTGGCTTCCATGCGGTCGTAGCCGCGGTCCAGGTGATAGATGCGGTCGACGAGCGTTTCGCCGTCGGCACGCAGCCCGGCGATCACGAGGCTCGCCGACGCACGCAGGTCGGTCGCCATCACGTTCGCGCCCGACAGCTTCTCGACGCCCGTCACGAGCGCGGTGTTGCCGTCGATCGTGATGTTCGCGCCGAGCCGGTTCAACTCCTGCACGTGCATGAAGCGGTTCTCGAAAATGGTTTCGACGACCTGCGCGGTGCCCGTCGCGACCGTATTGAGGGCCATGAACTGCGCCTGCATGTCGGTCGGGAACGCCGGGTATTCCGACGTGCGGATCGTGACCGCCGACGGCCGGCGGTCCATCTTCACGCGCAGCCAGCTGTCGCCTTCCTCGATCGACACGCCGGCTTCGCGCAGCTTGTCGATCACCGCGTCGAGGATGTGCGGGCGCACGCCCGTCAGCATCACGTCGCCGCCCGCCGCCGCGACCGCGCACAGGAACGTGCCGGCCTCGATGCGGTCGGGGATCACCGAATGGCGCGCGCCGTGCAGCCGCTCGACGCCCTGGATCACGAGACGATCGGTGCCGATGCCGTCGATTTTCGCGCCCATCGCGACCAGCAAGTGTGCGAGATCGCTCACTTCCGGCTCGCGCGCCGCGTTTTCGATCACCGTCTCGCCGTCTGCCAGCGTCGCGGCCATCAGCAGGTTCTCGGTGCCCGTCACCGTGATCATGTCGGTCACGATGCGCGCGCCCTTCAGCCGCTTCGCACGCGCTTCGATGAAGCCGTGCTCGATGCTGATCTCGGCGCCCATCGCCTGCAGGCCCTTGATGTGCTGGTCGACCGGCCGCGCGCCGATCGCGCAGCCGCCCGGCAGCGACACCTTCGCCTCGCCGAAACGTGCGAGCAGCGGCCCGAGCACGAGGATCGACGCGCGCATCGTCTTGACGAGCTCGTACGGCGCGACGAGGTTGTCGACGCGCGACGCGTCGAGCTGCACGCGGCAGCCGTCGGTCTCGCTCTTCACGCCCATCTGGTTCAGCACCTTCAGCGTGGTGCGCACGTCTTTCAGGTTCGGCACGTTGTCGAGGTCGACCGGATCGGCGGTGAGCAGCCCCGCGCACAGGATCGGCAGCGCGGCATTCTTCGCGCCCGACACGACGATCTCGCCCGACAGGCGGTGGCCGCCTTCGATCACGAGCTTGTCCATCCCATGGCCATGCGATTCCCCGTTGGCGGCCGGGTGTGCCGTGGCGACGCTCTGGACGGCGTCGCGCTCGTTGACGGTGACTTGCACTCAGTGAGTTCCGGTTATGCGTTCTGCCATTCGGCGGGCGTCAGCGTCTTCATGCTGAGCGCGTGAATTTCCTGCTTCATGCGATCGCCGAGCGCCGCGTAGACGAGCTGGTGCCGCTGGATCGGGCGCTTGCCTTCGAAGGCCGCCGACACGATCGTCGCGAAGAAATGCTGGCCGTCGCCTTCGACTTCCAGATGCGTGCAGGCGAGACCGCCGGCGATGTATTGCTTGACCTGTTCGGGAGTCGGCAACATGGTGTAAGGCTCCTGTCGGCGCGCGCCGCCTGGATGGCGGCCGCTGCCTGTCGATATCAATGACGCAGTTTGTAGCCGGTCGCGAGCAGCCGCATCGCGATCAGCGCGAGCAGCACGAAGAAACCGGTGACGATCGCGAGGCTCGCGAACGGGTTGATGTCGGACGCGCCGAAGAACCCGAAACGGAAGCCGTCGATCATGTAGAAAAACGGATTGAGACGCGAGATCTCGCGCCACACGGGCGGCAGCGAATGCGTCGAATAGAACACGCCGGACAGGAACGTCAGCGGCATGATCAGGAAGTTCTGGAACGCGGCGAGCTGGTCGAACTTCTCGGCCCAGATCCCGGCGATCAGGCCGAGCGTGCCGAGGATCGCCGAGCCGAGCAGCGCGAACGCAATGATGAACAGCGGCGCCGCGAAATGCATCGGGATAAACCAGATCGTCACGACGAACACGCCCGTGCCGACCGCGAGGCCGCGCACCACGGACGCGAGCACGTACGCGCCGAAGATGTCGCGGTACGACAGCGGCGGCAGCAGCATGAACACGAGATTGCCGGTGATCTTCGACTGGATCAGCGACGACGAGCTGTTCGCGAACGCGTTCTGCAACACGCTCATCATCACGAGGCCCGGCACGAGAAAACTCACGTACTCGACGCCCGGATACACCTCGACGCGGCCCGACAGCGCGTGGCCGAAGATCGTCAGGTACAGCAGCGCCGTCACGATCGGCGCGAGCACCGTCTGGAACGACACCTTCCAGAAACGCAGCAGTTCCTTGTAGAACAGCGTTTGAAACCCGCTCATGCCAGTCCCTCGATCACCTCGGCCCCGTTCATCACCTGGACGAACACGTCTTCGAGGTCGGCCTTGCGGACCTCGATCTCGTCGAATGTGCAGCCCGCCGCGCGGCATTGCGCGAGGATTCGCTCGACATCGTCGTAGCTCGTCAGGCGCAGCAGGTGCTCGCGCGGCGCGCGCGCGGCCGGATCGGTCTCCAGCCCGCGCAGCTCGGTGGGCAGCGCGCCCGTTGCCAGCCGCAGGTACAGCTGCAGCCCGGCGAAGCGGCGCAGCAGCGCGTCGGTGCGGTCGAGCGCGACGACTTCGCCACGGCGCAGCATCGCGATGCGGTCGCACAGCGACTCGGCTTCCTCGAGGTAGTGGGTGGTCAGCACGATCGTGTGACCTTCGCGGTTCAGGCGCGAGATGAATTTCCACAGCGTCTGGCGCAGCTCGACGTCGACGCCGGCGGTCGGCTCGTCGAGCACGATCACGGGCGGCCGGTGCACGAGCGCCTGCGCGACCAGCACGCGGCGCTTCATCCCGCCGGACAGCGCGCGCATGTTCGCGTCGGCTTTCTCGGTGAGGTCGAGATTGGCCATCACCTCGTCGATCCAGTCGTCGTTGCGGCGCAGCCCGAAATAGCCGGACTGGATCCGCAGCGTCTCGCGGACGGTGAAGAACGGGTCGAACACGAGTTCCTGCGGCACGACACCGAGCGCGCGGCGCGCGCCACGGAAGTCCTTGACGACGTCGTGACCGCGCACCGAGATACTGCCTTCGTCGGCCCGGGCGAGCCCGGCGAGGATACTGATGAGCGTGGTCTTGCCTGCGCCGTTGGGGCCGAGCAGACCGAAAAACTCGCCTTCCTCGACCGACAGGCTGACGCCCTTGAGCGCCTGAAGCGATTTGTAGCGCTTCTTGACGTGACGGATTTCTATGGCTGACATGACTGTGCGCGGCGCAAGGGCCGCGACGCCTATTCTGTGCTTGCTGCGAATGAAAATGGGGGCCGGACGCCGATTGGCTGCCCCGCAAAACGCTTGATTATAGGGCAAACCGGCTGGTGGAGCCGGTGCCGGAGGCACGCGGCCTGAAGCGTGCGCGCGCCGGCTGGCGCGGCAGGCTCCGGTCGGACAGGGTCAATGTCGCCCGGTGCCTTCGATGAGCGCGTCGACGCCGTAGGCGCGCGCGAGGCTGGCGAGCTTCGGGGGGAGATTGAGGATGTCGAGGGTCGCGCCGCGCGCTTTGGCGGCACGTTGCCATGCGAGCAGCACGGCGAGCGCGGACGAGTCGAACTGCGTCAGCGCCGCGCAATCGACGGCGGTCGCGCCCGCGCCGATGCGCGCAAGACCGTCCGCGAGCGCGGACTTCGCGCTCGCGACGGTCAGCGAGGAGCCGGCTTCGAAGCCGCTCACGACGCTTGCTTGCCGGCGGCAAGTTGCTGGTTGCGCTGCGTGAGGAACTGGATCAGGCCGTCCACGCCGCTTTGCTGGATCTTCTCGTTGAACTGCTGCTGGTACGTCTGGATCAGCCATGCGCCGAGCACGTTCAGGTCATACACCTTCCAGCCGTTCGCCGTCTTGTACAGGCGATAGTCGATCTGGACCGGCTGGCCGTTGTTCATCGCGACCGTCTTGACCACCACGTCGGTATCGGCCGGATCGGCGCGGAACGGCGGGTACTGGATCTGCTGGTCCGGCTTCAGTTGCGCCAGCGCGCCCGAATACGTGCGGATCAGCAGTAGCTTGAACTGCTCCTGAACCTGCTGCTGCTGTTCGGCCGTCGCCGTGCGCCAGTTACGGCCCATCGCGAGCTGCGTGGTGCGGCGGAAATCGGTGTACGGCAGGATGTCCTTGTTGACGATCGTGATGATGCGGTTGGTGTCGCCCTGCTTGATCGTCTGCTGCTTGACTTCGTCGAGCACCTGCTGCGTCGCCGTCTTGATCAGCGCCTGCGGGTTCGACTGGTCGACTTGCGCGTGGGCTGCGCTGCCGAACGAGAACAGCGCCGCGAAAACGGGGATCAGGAACAGTTTTTTCATCATAGTGACCTGCATGAATAAGTCGATGCGAAGGTTGGAGCAGGTAGCTTACGCGCAAGTTCGCGCACGCTACCGACTGAATCGTTTCTGGCTGTAACGAATGTAAATCCGTCAGTGCAGACGAATGCTCGGGAAGCGGAACCCGCCCGGCGACGGCGGCGCCACCTGCATCGGCGGCACGTTCGTCTCGCTGGCCGGGTTCGGCGATTCGGCCGCGCCCGATGCGCCTGCCGGCGCCGTCGCGCCGCCCACCGCTGCCGCGCCCGCCGTACCGGCCGCACCGGCTGCCGCCGGTGCCGCGCCGTCGTCCGGCAGGTCGTACTTCGGCAGCGCGTCGTTGCTCGACGTCGCGGCCGCCTCGCCGCGCGCGTTGCTGATCAGCATCTGGCGGCGCTGCAGGTACGCGTTACGCACGAACGAATACTTGTCGAGTGCCGCGGCATCCAGCACGTCGCCCGCGCCGAGCAGGTTCGAACGCGTGTTGACGAGGTTGACGCCGAACAGGCCCCAGCTCAGGCCATCCGGCTTCACGTAGGTGAGCGGGTTGCCGACGTAGTCGACGCCCAGGCCGGCCGTGTCGCGCAGCGTGCTCGGGCCGAGCAGCGGCAGCACCAGATACGGGCCCGACGGCATGCCGTAGCGGCCCATCGTGATCCCGAAGTCGGCCGTGTGCTTCGGCAGCTTCGCGATCGTCGCGACGTCGAACAGGCCGCCGACGCCGAACACCGTATTGATCACGACGCGCATGATGTCGCCGACGCCGTCCGCGATCCGCAGCTGCACGATGTTGTTCGCCGCGATGTAGACGTCGCCGATGTTCGAGAAGAAGTTCGTCACGCTGTCGCGAACCGGCTGCGGCACCACGTACTGGTAGCCCTTCGCGACCGGCTTCAGCGCATACGTATCGACCGTGTCGTTGAACTTGTACATCGTCCGGTTGAAGCCTTCGAGCGGATCGCCCTTGGTCGGCGTCTGCACGGTCGCGCAGCCGCTCAACGCGGCGACTGCCGCTATCGCCAGCGCGGCGTGCCTGATGCGGATCGTCTGCATGGTCATTACCCTCTTCTAATCTCTCGTGTGGTTATTGGGCCGCGGCACCGGACGCGGCGGGCGCAGCGGACACCGCCGACGCCGGCACCGCCACCGGTGCAGGCGCGGCCGGCGCGCCGGCTGCCGGCTTCGCACCGCCCGCATCGGCGGCCTTGCTGTAAAGGAACTGGCCGATCAGGTTCTCGAGGACGATCGCCGATTGCGTCATCGTGATCGTATCGCCCGACTTCAGCATTTCGGTGTCGCCGCCCGGATCGAGGCCGATATATTGCTCGCCGAGCAGGCCCGACGTCAGGATCTTCGCCGACGAATCCTTCGGGAACTGATACTGGCCGTCGACATCGATCGTGACAAGCGCCTGGTACGTGTTCGTGTCGAAACCGATCGCCTTCACGCGGCCGACCACGACGCCCGCGCTCTTCACGGCCGCGCGCGGCTTCAGCCCGCCGATATTGTCGAATTTCATCTTCACCGAGTAGGTCGGCTGAAACGAAAACGAGCTCATGTTGCCGACCTTCAGCGCCAGGAACAGCACCGCAAGGAAGCCCACCACCACGAACAGGCCGACCCAGAAGTCGAGAGCAGTCTTTTTCATCGTCATCCCAAAATTTGGCTTGGCTGAGGCTTAGCTGAACATCAGCGCGGTCAGCAGGAAATCGAGGCCGAGTACGGCGAGCGACGCGAACACGACCGTCTTGGTCGTCGCGCGCGACACGCCCTCGGGCGTGGGCTTCGCTTCATACCCTTGAAACAGTGCAATGAAGGTCACGGCGAACCCGAACACGATGCTCTTGATCACGCCGTTGCCGACGTCGGCCCAGACCTGGACCCCGCCCTGCATCTGCGACCAGAACGCACCCGGATCGACGCCGATCAGCACGACACCGACGAAGTAACCGCCGAGCACGCCGACCGCGTTGAAGATCGCGGCCAGGAGCGGCATCGCGATGATGCCCGCCCACAGGCGCGGCGCGATCACGTTCTTGATCGGGTCCACCGCCATCATCTCGAGCGCGGTGAGCTGCTCGCCGGCTTTCATCAGACCGATCTCGGCCGTGAGGGACGTGCCCGCGCGGCCCGCGAACAGCAGCGCGGTGACGACCGGCCCGAGCTCACGCACGAGCGACAGCGCGACCAGCAGGCCGAGCGCCTGCTCGGAACCGTAGCGGTTCAGCGTGTAGTACCCCTGCAGGCCGAGCACGAAGCCGACGAACAGCCCCGACACGGCGATGATCACGAACGAATAGTTGCCGAGGAAGTGGATCTGCTTCGTGACCAGCCGCGGCCGGCGCAGCAGCGGGAAGAATTCCAGCACGAGGCGCACGAACAGCCGCGTGCCGTAGCCCGCGCGCTCGAGGCCGCCGATGACGTAACGTCCGATCGCGCTGATCATGCGCGCCCTCCGCCGAGCCCGAAATCCGCCGCCAGCGGCGGGCTCGTGTAATGAAATTTGAACGGGCCGTCCGGCGCGCCGTCGATGAACTGCCGCACGCTCGGATCGGTCGACGCGCGCAGCTCGTCGGGCGTACCCTGCGCGAGCACGCCGCCGTTGGCCAGGAAATACACGTAGTCGGCGATCGCGAACGATTCCGGCACGTCGTGCGTGACGAGGATCGACGTGGCACCCAGCGCCTGGTTCAGCGTGCGGATCAGGTTCGCGGTGATGCCGAGCGAGATCGGATCGAGGCCGGCGAACGGCTCGTCGTACATGATGAGCTGCGGATCGAGCGCGATCGCGCGCGCCAGCGCGATGCGGCGCGCCATCCCGCCCGACACCTCGGACGGCATCAGGTCGCGCGCACCGCGCAGGCCGACCGCGTTGAGCTTCATCAGCACGAGGTCGCGGATCAGGTCTTCGGGCAGGTCGGTATGCTCGCGCAGCGCGAACGCGACGTTCTCGAACACCGACATGTCGGTGAACAACGCGCCGAACTGGAACAGCATGCCCATCTTGCGGCGCAGCGCATACAGGCCGTCGCGCGTTTGCGCGCCGACATCGGCGCCGTCGAACAGCACCTGGCCGCGGCGCGCGCGCACGAGGCCGCCGATCAGGCGCAGCACGGTCGTCTTGCCGCAACCCGACCCGCCCATGACCGCGACGACCTGCCCACGCCCGAAGCGCAGGTTCAGGTTGGACAGGACGAGGCGGTCGCCGTAGCCAAAGTCGACGTCGCGAAGTTCCAGCAGGGTCTCGGTAGGAGTGGGGCTCACGGAGCTGACAGTCCTTTTACGCAGAACGCCGAATTATAGGGCCTGCATTGGAATGATGTCGTGACGCCGTTCCGGGCCCTGCGGTCAATGATTGTCAAATTGTCCGGGAAAACATTGCTGCAATGCAACAACGGCAGCCCGATAGTCGGCCGCGCCCGTCACCGCACTGACCACCGCGACACTGCCGACACCCGTCGCCAGCACGGCCGGCAGCGCGTCGAGCCCCACCCCGCCGATCGCGACGAGCGGCGCCCGCGCCCCCGCGAAGCGCGCATAGCGGGCAATCCGCGCCAGGCCCTGCGGCGGCGCGGCGACGGCCTTGGTCGCGGTCGCAAACACGGGGCCGAGCGCGAGGTAGCTCGGGCGCTCGTGCAATGCGCGCAACATTTCGTAATAACCGTGGCTCGAAAGTCCGAGCCGCAGGCCTGCGCGCGCGATCGCGGCCAGATCGGCCGTTTCGAGGTCTTCCTGGCCCAGATGAACGCCGTACGCCCCCTCTTCCACGGCGATCTGCCAGTGATCGTTGATGAACACGCGCGCATCGGGATGGCGGCGCCCGGCCGCGACCGCACGTGCGATTTCCCGCCGCAACGTGTCCGGCGTCGCGCCTTTCACGCGCAGTTGCACGGTCCGCACACCGCAATCGAGCACGCGCTCGACCCATTCGGCGTCCGGCACGACCGGATAGAGGCCGAGCTGCGCGGGGCACGGCGCGAACGCGGGCTCCGGCGCGGCCGGCAGCCCGGCGACACGCGGAAACTGCGCGGCGTCGACCGGCCACGCATCGGCGGCGCGCGTTTCGTCGCCGTCGCGCCAGGCCAGCGCCAGCACCAGCGCGTCCACCGGCGCAAAGCCGCAGTCGAGGAACGCGGCGAGCGCGGCAATCCAGTCGTCCGCGAGCGGGTGCGCGGCGTCGAGCGCGTGGCGCGCGCCCGCCGTGTGCAGCACCGCGCCCTGCTCGTCGAATTCGATCGCGACCGCGCCCGGCGCCGCGGGCCGCGACGCGGCCGACGCGCGTGCCTGCGCGGCGCGGTCGCCGGCCGATACGATCAGCACGTCGCCGTCGGCCGGCGCGTCGGGCACCGCGACGCAAAGCCGCCACGGCGCGGCGGCGCCCGGCCAGTCGCCCAGCCGGGCGCGAATCCGTTCGGCCGCTTCGGCCAGTTCGTCGGCCGGCGGCCAGAATGCATCGGCGAAACGCACGCTCATGCGCCGCCCCCGTCCTGGTGCCAGAACGGCATCCCGACGACCGGCGTGCTGGCGTGCGCGGTCTCGCGCGCGTCCATCGGCCCGGCGAGATACGCGGCACGGCCGGCCTCGACGCCCTGCGCGAACGCACGCGCCATGATCTCCGGGTGCGTGGCCTGCGACACGGCCGTGTTCAGCAACACGCCGTCGAAGCCCCATTCCATCACCTGGCACGCGTGCGACGGCACGCCGAGCCCGGCGTCGACGATCAGCGGCACGTCCGGCAGGCGCTCGCGCAGCACGCGCAGCCCGTACGGGTTCACGACGCCCTTGCCGGTGCCGATCGGCGCGCCCCACGGCATCAGCGCCTCGCAGCCAGCGTCGAGCAGGCGCCGGCCGATCACGAGATCCTCGGTGCAGTACGGCAGCACCTTGAAACCGTCCTTGACCAGTTGCGCGGCCGCCTCGATCAGGCCGACCGGGTCGGGCTGTAGCGTGTAGTCGTCGCCGATCAGCTCGAGCTTGATCCAGTCGGTGCCGAAGACCTCGCGCGCCATGTGCGCGGTCGTCACGGCTTCGGCGACGGTCTGGCAGCCGGCCGTGTTCGGCAAGAGCGGCACCGCGTGGCGCTTGAGCAGGTCGAAGAAGCCGGCTTCGGCCGTGCCGCCCGTCATCTGGCGGCGCAGCGCGACCGTCACCATCCCGGGGCGCGACGCGGCGATCGAATCGGACAGCGACTGCAGCGACGGATAGCGCGACGTGCCGATCAGCACGCGGCTTGCGAAGGTTTCGCCGTACAGCGTCAGCGCGTCGGCGGAGGTGAGGGACGTCATGTCGTTTTCCTGAAAGAGCGGGGACGAACCGGCGGCGCTCAGCCGCCCGCGACCGGGTGCACGACGTCGAGCTTGTCGCCCGCCGCGAGTGCGCGCGCCGCGTGCTGCGTGCGCGCGACGAAGTTGCCGTTCAGCGCGACCGCGTACGGCGGACGCGCGCCGTACGCGGCGAGCGCGTCGGCCACCGTTGCGCCGTCGGGCAACGTCAGGTTCTGTTGGTTGATCTGGATGTCCATGAGGCTTCGTCGAATTCGGTCGGCGGTGCGCGTCAGGCCGGCTGGCGCGCGTCGTTGCGGTGATGAAGGAGCGTCGGCCAGCGCTCGGCGTCGCGCCACGCGGCGAACGCGTCGGGATCGCCGAACGCGCCGCCGAGCGCGGCTTCGGCAAGCGCGACGGCCGCGTGCGCGACTTCCGGCGCGATCATGAAGCCGTGCCGGTACAGGCCGTTGACGGCGAGCGTCGACGCACCATCCCAGATCACCGCCGGGCGATGATCGGGCAGCGTCGGCCGGCACTGCGCATTGAGTTCCAGGATGCGCGCCTCGCCGAACGCCGGATGCACGGAGAACGCCGCGCTCAGCAGTTCGAGCGCGGAGCGCACGCTGACGGGCGACATGTCCTCGCCCTCCACCTCGGTCGCGCCGATCACGTAGAGATCGTCCTGCTTCGGTGCGATGTAGAGCGGGTAGCGCGGATGCAGCAGCCGCACGGGCCGGGTGAGCCCGATGCCGGGCGCGTGCACGCGCGCGACTTCGCCGCGGATGCCGCGCAACGCGGGCAGCGCGGGTTTCGCGCCGAGCCCGCGGCAATCGATCGTGAAATGCGCGGCAGGCAGGTTCGCATCGTCGATCGTGACGTGCCAGTGCAGGTCGACGCCGCGCTCCGCGAGGCCGGCCGCGAGCGCGCGCAGCGCCTGGCGATTGTCGAGCTGGCCTTCGTTCGGCAGCAGCAGGCCGCGCGCGAAGCGGCCCGCGAGCACCGGCTCGGCCGCGTCGACCTGCGCGCCGGCGAGGGTCACGAAACCGTTGTCGAACAGGCCGGCCGGCGCGTTCGCGCGCACGCGCCGCTCGAACAGCGGCGCCTCCGCGCGGTCCGCGTGATGCCAGACGACGAGCGTGCCGTGATGCTGGAAGAAGACGGGTTCGGGCAGTTCCGCGAGCCACTGCGGCCAGCGCGCGAGCGACGCGGCGCCGAGCTCGGTGATCAGCAGCTCCGCGCTCGCCGCTTCCGCGAGCGGTGCGAGCATGGCGGCCGCGATCCACGCGGCCGACTGCTCGCCGTCCGGGCCGCCGCGCTCGTAAAGCGCGACGCGATGGCCGTCGCCTGCGAGCCGCCATGCGATCAGGCGGCCGACGAGGCCGCCGCCGAGCACCGCGAAATCGGGGTGGGTGTCCCGGACGTTCATCGCGCCCCCTCCGCGCGGGCGCGCCCGACGAACGTCGACGCGCACGCGCCGCCGCATGCGAACGCACGCGACATCGGGCCGGGAACCATGCAAAAGACTGAAGATTGTGCGGTCATCATTCCTTCCGTAACGCGCAATGCGCGTACCCAAAAGGACGAAACCGGCAGCAAAGGCCGGCCGGGCGGGACTCGGGCGCTGACCATGTGGGATGGCAGCCAGCGCGACCCGGCGGGATCAGAAACTTCCCTCGCCGGTATTACCCGGATCGGGTGCGAAGGGTCTTTCTCAGCCTCATTGCGCTGCCCGGAACATCCGCCGGCCGCGCCACAAAGCACCCCTGTTTCGTCGTCGGCCATTAGACCATAAAAGCGGAAAGCGCCGCAAACTGTCCCCCTTGCGGCAAATTCGCCGTCGTGCCGCGCCGCTCTGGCACAATGCCCGCAGGCCGGCCGCACGAGCGGCCGGTTGCCGCGTCACCGCCGGCCTTAAGTGCCGTTTAAGACACGCGGGCGACCATCCGGACGCCCGCCGTCAGTCGGCGCCGCGTCCCGGCATGCCGTATCGCGGCGCGCGCCCGGCTTCGCCCGGCCCGCGCGCCGGCTACTCATCAGGAAGCACATGACCCAATCGATCGATCCCGTCCGCTCCGCCTCCGACGCGCCGCAGGACGAGCGCCCGGTATCCGCATGGAGCCTCATCAAGCCCTACTGGGTATCGTCCGAATGGAAAATCGCATGGGGCCTGCTGGTCGCGATCATCGCGATCAACCTCTGCGTGGTCTGGATCAACGTCCGGCTCAACAAGTGGAACGCGGAGTTCTACAACGCGCTGCAGTCGAAGGACGTCCACGACTTCCCGAACCTGCTGATGCAGTTCTCCGCGCTCGCGTTCGCGTTCATCATCCTCGCCGTGTACGGCCGCTACCTGCGGCAGATGCTCGGCTTCCGCTGGCGCCAGTGGCTCACCGACCGTTTTCTCGGCCAGTGGCTCGGCGATCGCGCGTTCTACCGGATCGAACGTGACCGTCTCGCCGACAACCCCGACCAGCGGATCACCGACGACCTTCAGTCGTTCTCGACGACCACGCTCGCGCTGTCGCTCGACCTGCTGTCGACGGTCGTCACGCTCGTGTCGTTCATCACGATCCTGTGGTCGCTCGCCGGCGCGCTGACGCTCTCGCTCGGCGCGACGCCGATCACGATCCCCGGCTACATGGTGTGGGCGGCGGCGCTGTACGCGGTGGTCGGCTCGCTGATCATCCAGAAGGTCGGCCACCCGCTCGTGTCGATCAACTACCAGCAGCAGCGCGTCGAGGCCGACTTCCGCTTCGGGCTGATCCGCGTGCGCGAGAACGCCGAGCAGATCGCGTTCTACGACGGCGAGAAGACCGAGACCGGCAACGCGCAAAACCTCTTCATGCGCATCCGCGACAACTGGTGGCGCGTGATGAAGTACACGAAGCGGCTCACGTTCGTGCTGAGCTTCTACGGGCAGATCGCGATCATCTTCCCGCTCGTCGTCGCCGCGCCGCGCTATTTCGCGGGCGCGTTCTCGTTCGGCGTGCTGATGCAGATCTCGTCCGCGTTCGGCACCGTCAGCGATTCGTTCTCGTGGTTCATCAACAGTTACTCGACCCTCGTCGAGTGGCGCGCCACCGTCAACCGTCTGCGCGAATTCAAGCGCGTGATGGGCACGTCGCACCTGAAGGAAAGCCTGTCGCCCGCGACCGAGCACGGCGGCATCAACCTGCATTACGTCGACGCCGCGAAGCTGTCGACGTCGTCGCTCAAGCTCGCGCTCCCGAACGGCAACGCGCTCGCGAACATCGGCAGCGTCACGATCGAGCCCGGCTCGCGCTGGCTCGTGATCGGCAAGTCGGGTTCCGGCAAGAGCACGTTCATGCGCGCGCTCGCGGGGCTCTGGCCGTTCGGCGACGGCGCGATCGATGCGCCGGTCGGCGCGCGGATGATGTTCGTGCCGCAAACGAGCTATCTGCCGATCGGCACGCTGAAGGCCGCGCTCACCTATCCGGCGACAGCCGACGCGTTCAGCGACGAAGCCTGCCGCGACGCGCTGCGCGCATGCCGCCTCGACGATTATGCCGAGCGCCTCGACGAGACCGCGCACTGGACCCGCGTGCTGTCGCCGGGCGAACAGCAGCGCCTCGCCGGCGCGCGCGTGCTGCTGCACAAGCCCGATTTCCTGTTCCTCGACGAAGCGACGAGCGCGCTCGACGCCGACAACGAGGCGCGCCTGTACCACCTGTTCGCCGAACGGCTGCCGAAGGCCGCGATCGTCAGCATCGCGCACCGCGAGTCGCTGGCCGCGTTCCACGTCGGCACGATCAACGTCGAGCGCGTGAACGACAGCGACAAGGTCGCCGCGTGAGGCCACGCGCCGCGCACGTCGCCCGGATCGCGCTGATCACCGGCGCCGGTTCGGGGATCGGCGCGGCGCTCGCGCGGCGGCTCGCGGCGCCCGGCATCGCACTGGCGCTGCATGCACGCGGCGCGGACGAAGCGGCACGCGTGCGGCTCGCCGAAGTCGCCCGCGCGTGCACGGCGGCCGGCGCGGAGTGCGTCACGCTCACCGGCGATCTCGGCGAGCCGGACGTGGCCGCGTCGCTCGTCGATGCCGCCGCCACGCGCTTCGGCGGGATCGATCATCTCGTCGCCAACGCCGGCTTCGCCGCGCGGCAATCCTTTTCCGGTCTTTCTTCGGACGCGCTCGCGTCCGCCTTCGCGGCGATGCCCGGCGCGTTCTCCGCGCTCGCGGGCCGCGCGAGGCCGCTGCTCGAGGCGTCGGCCGCGCCGCGGATCGTCGCGGTCAGTTCGTTCGTCGCGCACCGCTACCGCGCCGACGCGCCGTTCGCGGCCACCGCTGCCGCGAAGGCCGCGCTCGAATCGCTCGTGCGCACCGCCGCCGCCGAATTCGCCGCGCGCGGCATCACCGTCAACGCGGTCGCGCCGGGCTTCACGCGCAAGGACCACGGGCCGAGCGCCGGCAACGCCGACGCGTGGGCGCAGGCCGAACAGGCGACACCGCTCGGCCGGATCGCCGAACCCGACGACGTCGCCGCGCTGATCGCGTTCCTCCTGTCGGATGCGGCGCGACAGATCACCGGGCAGATCGTCCACATCGACGGCGGCCTGACGCTCTGAATCGAGCGGCCGTACGTCGTGCGGTCGCGCGGGACGTCGCTGCCGCCGACGTTGGCGTGGCACGCGAGCGCGATCGGCGCTCGCACGTTCCCGGGACACCCGCCGTTCCACGCTGCCCTCCTACCCTCGCCGCCCGCCGCGCCCTCGCTCCCGTCTTTTTGGCGCCCCGCTCCCCGCCCGTAAAATAACCGCCACGCGGCAGCGCGAGACAGGACGAGACAACAGGGGGACGGCAAGCATGCAGGCATTCCAGTGGTTCGACGAGCTGTCGACACGCGAACGCAGGACGCTGTATGCCGGATTCGGCGGCTACGCGGTCGATGCGTTCGACTTCATGATCTATTCGTTCCTGATTCCGACGCTGATCGCGGCCTGGGGCATGACGAAGAGCGAGGCCGGGATGATCGCGACGAGCTCGCTGATCTCGTCGGCGCTCGGCGGCTGGGTCGCCGGCATCCTCGCCGACCGCTACGGCCGCGTGCGCGTGCTGCAGTGGACGATCGCGACGTTCGCGCTGTTCACGTGCCTGTCCGGCTTCACCCATTCGTTCTGGCAACTGCTCGCGACACGCACGCTGCAGGGCTTCGGCTTCGGCGGCGAATGGTCGGTCGTGACGATCATGATGGCCGAGACGATCCGCTCGCCCGAACACCGCGCGAAAGCCGTCGGCACCGTGCAGAGCAGCTGGTCGTTCGGCTGGGGCGCGGCCGCGATCCTCTACTGGGCGTTCTTCGCGCTGCTGCCCGAGCAGGTCGCATGGCGCGCATGCTTCTGGATCGGCATCGCGCCCGCGCTGTGGATCCTGTACATCCGCCGCAACGTCAGCGATCCGGACATCTACACGGCCACCCGCCGCGCGCGCGACGAAGGCCGCGTGTCGGGCCACTTCCTCGAGATCTTCTCGCCGCCGCACCTGCGCGCGACGCTGTTCGGCAGCGCGCTGTGCACCGGGATGCTGGGCGGCTACTACGCGATCACGACGTGGCTGCCCACCTACCTGAAAACCGTCCGCCACCTGTCGGTGTTCAACACGAGCGGCTACCTCGTCGTGCTGATCGTCGGCTCGTTCGTGGGCTACGTGGTAGGCGCGATCCTGTCCGACCGGCTCGGCCGCCGCGCGTCGTTCATCCTGTTCGCGATCGGCTCGTTCTCGCTCGGCATGGCGTACACGATGCTGCCGATCACCGACACCGCGATGCTGCTGCTCGGCTTCCCGCTCGGGATCGTCGTGCAAGGGATCTTCGCGGGCGTCGGCGCATACCTGTCGGAGCTGTATCCCGGTGCGATCCGCGGCTCGGGCCAGGGCTTCTGCTACAACCTCGGGCGCGGGCTCGGCTCGTTCTTCCCGATCCTCGTCGGCTCGCTGTCGCAGTCGATGTCGCTCGTGAAGGCGATCGGCCTCGTCGCGGGCGGCGGCTACCTGCTCGTGATCGTCGCGGCGCTCGTCCTGCCGGAAACGCGCGGCAAGTCGCTCGTCGACGATCCGGCCGTCGCGTCCTGAGCAACCGCCACGTTCCGGAAACCGCATGCACGTGATCGTTCTCGGCGCCGGCGTGATCGGCGTCACCACTGCCTGGCACCTGCGCGAAGCAGGTTGCGAGGTCACCGTGATCGAACGCGAGGCCGATGTCGCGCAGGAGACGAGCCTCGGCAACGCGGGCGTGATCGCGCCCGGCTACGTGACGCCGTGGGCCGCCCCCGGGATGCCCGGCAAGATCCTCAAGTACCTGTTCGAGCCCGCGTCGCCGCTGATCTTCCGGCCGACGCTCGAAGCCGCGCAGTGGCGCTGGATCGCGCGCTGGCTGCGCGAATGCGAATTCGAGCGGTTCCGTGTGAACAAGCAGCGGATGCAGCGCATCGCCTATTACAGCCGCGCATGCCTGCACGCCTTTCGCGACCGGCATCCTTTCGACTACGGCGCGAGCCGGGGCTACCTCCAGCTGCTGCGCGGTGCGTTCGACGTGCAGATGGTCCAGCCCGCGCTGAAGGTGCTGCGCGACGCCGGCATCGCGTTTCGCGAGCTCGATGCGGCCGGCTGCACGGCGATCGAGCCGGGCCTGCGCTGGGCGCGGCAGGCACCCGTCGGCGGCATCTACCTGCCCGACGACGAAGCGGGCGATTGCGCACGCTTTACGCGTGAACTGCGGGCGCTGTGCGAAGCAAACGGCGTGACGTTCCGCTTTCACACGGTCGTGCAGGCGCTCGACGTTGAAGCGGGCCGGGTGCGCGGCGTGCGGACCGTCGGTAACGGCAACGAGGATGGCGATACGCCGGATCGTGCACGAGCGCATCCGCACGCATCGAACGCCGGCAGCAAGCAACGCGACGCGCGGCTCGCCGCCGACGCGATCGTCGTCGCGCTCGGCGTCGACAGCGCCGCGCTGCTGCGGCCGCACGGCATCGACGTGCCGCTCTATCCGGTGAAGGGTTACTCGGCGACGCTTTCCGTCGTCGACGACGAAAAAGCGCCGCACGCCGCGCTGATGGACGAATCGCTGAAGACGGCGATCACGCGCTTCGGCCCGACGTTGCGCGTCGCGGGTACGGCGGAACTCGGCAATCGGCATGCAGCGCTGCGCCGGCAGGCGCTCGATACGCTGATGAAGGTGCTCGACGACTGGTTCCCGCACGCGGCCGATCGCGCATCGGCGCGCTTCTGGGTCGGCCGCCGGCCGATGACGCCCGACGGGCCGCCGCTGCTCGGCGCGAGCGGGATCGACGGGCTCTGGCTCAACGTCGGCCACGGCTCGACGGGTTGGGCGATGTCGATGGGGTCGGGGAAGGTGGTGGCGGATCTCGTCACGGGACGGGAACCGGAGATCGACTTGTCGGGCCTGACGCTCGCGCGCTACGGCCGGTAGGCCCGGTGGCCCGGTGGCCTGCTGCCTCGGTGCCTCGGTGCCTCGGTGCCTCGGTGGCTCGGTGGCTCGGTGGCTCGGCGGCTCGGCGGCTCGGCGGCTCGGCGGCTCGGCGGCTCGGCGGCTCGGCGGCTCGGCGGCTCGGCGGCTCGGCGGCTCAGTGGCTCAGCTGGCCCGGCAGGCTCGGCAGGCTCGGCAGGCTCGGCAGGCCCGGCAGACCCGGCAGACCCGGCAGACCCGGCAGACCGGACGATATCGCCGACGCGATACACATCGCGTCCGGCAATCACACCACGGCGCGCAAGCCGCTCACTGCGGCGCCAGACCGTCCGCCTCACTATCCGCCCATGCGATCGGCGCGGACACGACCGGCCGATGCGACACGCCCTCGTGCGATAGCCGGCTTTCGAACAACGTCAGCGCTTCGACACGCACCGCGACCGCCCGACCGGGCGCACCGCCGTGCGCGGGCTGGCCGACCGCATCGCGCGGCAGCCGCGCGAGCGTCACGTGCGGCCGGAACGGCCGCCGGTCGGCCGGCACGCCGAGTTCGCCCAGCAGCGCAACCAGCCCGGCATTCAACGCCAGGCAGGCAGGATCGGCCGCGAGCTCCGCGACGATCAGCCTCGCGCGCGGCAGGCTCGGCCACCACGCGATCCGCTCGACCGGCAGCAACGGCAGCGCATGGGCGGCCGCGAGCGCGGGCAGATGCGCGGCCAGCGCCTCGCATCGGTCCCGTTCGATCGCGCCGATGAACGCGAGCGTCATGTGCAGTTGCGCGGGCTGCGTGCGCCGCGCCCCGCGGGTGACCGGCAACGCGTGCAGCGCGTCGCGCGAAGCCGCATCGGGCATCAGCGCGACGAACGCACGGAGCCGGTCGCCGTTCATGACTCGCTCACCGCGGCATGCGGGGTGCGTGCCGTTTCAGCCGAAGCGGGACGCTGCGGCAGCGGGCCGTGCTCGCCCCACACGTCGGCCGGCAGCACGCGCGCGAGCTCGGGGATCGTGTTGCGCGTGAACACCGGATCGGCGATACCCGCCGCGCGCTGGCGACGATAGTCGGCCCATGCGGCGTGCGCATGCTTGCCGAGCGCGAGGATCGCGATCAGGTTGATGATCGCCATCAATCCCATGCTCGTATCGGCCATCGCCCAGACGAGCGGCAATTGCCCGACGCTGCCGAACATCACCATGCCGAGCACCGCGACACGGAACAGCGGCAGCACGCCGCGCCGCTTCGTGATGAATTCGACGTTGCCCTCCGCATACGCGTAGTTGCCGATCACCGACGAAAACGCGAGGAAGAAGATCGCGACGGCCATGTAGATGCCGCCCCAGTCGCCGACGTGGCTCGAGATCGCGCGCTGCGTGAGCGCCGCGCCTTCCATCCCCGTGCCGACTTCGTACTGGCCCGACAGCAGGATCACGAACGCGGTCGCGCTGCAGATCACGATCGTGTCGACGAACACGCCGAGCATCTGGATCAGCCCCTGCGTGACGGGGTGCCGTGTGCTCGCGGTCGCGGCCGCGTTCGGCGCGCTGCCCATCCCCGCTTCGTTCGAGAACAGCCCGCGCTTCACGCCGATCGCGATTGCCTGGCTGACCGCGTAGCCGGTCAGGCCGCCTGCCGCCTGCTCGAGGCCGAATGCGCTCCTCACGATCAGCGCGATCACGTCCGGCACGAGCGCGATGTGCGTCGCGACCGCATAGACCGCGAGCGCGAGATAGCCGATCGCCATCAGCGGCACGATCACCTGCGCGACCGTCGCGATGCGGCGGATGCCGCCGAAGATGATCGGTGCGGACAGCAGGACGAGGCCGAGGCCGACCGTCTCGCGGCTCCAGCCGAACGACGTATGGAAGGCGTCGGCGATCGCGTTCGCCTGCACCGCGTTGAACACGAAACCGAACGCGAGGATCAGCGACAGCGAGAACAGCACGCCGAAGCCGCGCGAGCGCAGGCCCGTCTGGATGTAGTACGCGGGGCCGCCGCGATAGCTGCCGTCCGGGTGCGACACCTTGAAGATCTGCGCGAGCGTCGCCTCGACGAACGCGGACGACATCCCGACCAGCGCCGTCATCCACATCCAGAAGATCGCGCCCGGGCCGCCGACCGTCAGCGCGACCGCGACGCCGGCGATGTTGCCGGTGCCGACGCGGCTCGCGAGCCCGGTCGCGAACGCCTGGAACGACGAGATGCTGCCCGGCTCGCCCTTGCTGCCGACCAGTTTCATGCTGAGGAACAGCGCCTTCAGCTGGATCATCCGAAACCGCAACGTGAACCACGCACCGGCGCCGAGCAGCAGCGCGATCAGCACGTAGTTCCACAACACGCCGTTGACGGCGTCGATCAGCCCATGCAGGAGTGCTTCCATCCGGTTTCCTTGTAAATAGGGTCAGTCATGAGCGTCGACCGCGAACGCGGCCCGAGGGGCGACATGATATGACAGTTTTCAAGGATTATTACAAAACGAAAGGATTTGGGATGACGAGAAATCGCGCCCGGATGTCATCAGGTTAGACGACGCTTCGCGAAAATGAGGCGTGACGGCACGGCAAGGCAGCCCGATCGGACGGCGCCGTCTCGCACGTGAAACCGGAGCGCCCCGGCTGGCGCCAGCCACAAAAAAACCGGGCGCCCTTTCGGACGCCCGGCTTCCGTCGAATCCGCTCGCGATATTCAGCTTATCGCGGCAGGTTCGAATGCCCCATCAGGTACGCATCGACCGAGCGCGCGCACTGGCGGCCTTCGCGGATCGCCCACACCACGAGCGACTGGCCGCGACGCATGTCGCCTGCGGCGAACACCTTGTCGACCGACGTGTAGTACGAGCGATCGCCTTCGGTCGCCGCCCGTGCGTTGCCGCGCGCGTCCTTCGCGACGCCGAACGCTTCGAGCACCGGCGCCGCCGGCTGCGTGAAGCCCATCGCGAGCAGCACGAGATCGGCCTTCAGTTCGAACTCGGAGCCCGGCACTTCCTGCATCTTGCCGTCCTTCCACTCGACGCGCGCAGCGATCAGCTTCTCGACCTTGCCGTTCTTGCCTTCGAGACGCTTCGTCGCGACCGCCCAGTCGCGCTCGCAGCCTTCCTCGTGCGACGACGACGTGCGCAGCTTGATCGGCCAGTACGGCCACACGAGCGGCTTGTTCTCCTCTTCCGGCGGCTGCGGCAGCAGCTCGAACTGCGTGACCTGCTTCGCGCCGTGACGGTTCGACGTGCCGACGCAGTCCGAACCCGTATCGCCGCCGCCGATCACGATCACGTGCTTGCCCTTCGCGAGCAGCTGGTCGGCGAGCTTGTCGCCCGCGTTCACGCGGTTCTGCTGCGGCAGGAAGTCCATCGCGTAATGCACGCCGGCGAGCTCGCGGCCCGGCACCGGCAGGTCACGCGGCGTTTCCGAACCGCCCGCGATCACGACCGCGTCGAATTCTTCCTTCAGCGTGTCCGGAGAAATGGTTTCCTTCGCGAGGCTGCCGATCGACTCGGGCAGCGGATCCTTGCCGATGAACACGCTGGTGCGGAACGTCACGCCTTCCGCTTCCATCTGGCGCATGCGGCGGTCGATCAGCCACTTCTCGAGCTTGAAGTCGGGAATCCCGTAACGCAGCAGGCCGCCGACACGGTCGTTCTTCTCGAACACCGTCACGTCGTGGCCCGCGCGCGCGAGCTGCTGCGCGGCGGCGAGGCCCGCGGGGCCCGAACCGACGACCGCAACCTTCTTGCCCGTCTTGTGCTCGGCCGGCAGCGGCTTCACCCAGCCTTCCGCCCAGGCCTTGTCGATGATCGCGTGCTCGATCGACTTGATGCCGACCGGGTCGTTGTTGATCCCGAGCGTGCACGCCGCCTCGCACGGCGCCGGGCAGATGCGGCCCGTGAACTCCGGGAAGTTGTTGGTCGAATGCAGGACTTCGATCGCCTGCTGCCAGTCCTGGCGGTAAACGAGATCGTTGAAATCCGGAATGATGTTGTTGACCGGGCAGCCGTTGTTGCAGAACGGGATGCCGCAATCCATGCAGCGCGCGCCCTGGACCTTCGCGTCCGCGTCGGTCAGTGCCGCGACGAATTCCTTGTAGTGCTTCACGCGCGTGAGCGGTGCTTCGTACGCCTCGTGGCGGCGTTCGAACTCCAGAAAACCGGTTGCCTTGCCCATAAGGTGCTCTTCTGTTCGGTGTATCGGGTGGGGGAGCCGCGCGCGGCCGTCAGGCGCGCGCGGCATTCGCTATGTCGTTCGTCGCTCAGGCGGCCAGTTCTTCCTTCGCCGCCTTCTTCGCACCGATCTCGCCCAGCGCGCGCTTGTATTCGTGCGGGAACACCTTCACGAACTGGCGGCGCGCCGCGTCCCAGTTTTCCAGCAGCGACTTCGCGCGCGGCGAACCCGTGAACTGGAAATGACGCTCGACGAGCCCCTTGAGCAGCGCTTCGTCCGTCGTGCCTGCATGCCAGAGTGCGCGGTCGACCGTGCGCTCCTGCTCGGCCTGCTGCAGCACCGGCTCGAGCGCGACCATCGACTTGTTGCACTTCGCCGCGAACGTGCCTTCCGGATCGTAGATGTACGCGAGACCGCCCGACATGCCGGCCGCGAAGTTGCGCCCGGTCTCGCCGAGCACGACGACCGTACCGCCCGTCATGTATTCGCAGCCGTGGTCGCCCGTGCCTTCGACGACCGCCGTCGCGCCCGAGTTGCGCACGCAGAAGCGCTCGCCCGCGACGCCGCGGAAGAAGGCTTCGCCTTCGATCGCGCCGTACATCACCGTGTTGCCGCAGATGATGTTTTCCTCGGACTTGCCGCGGAAGTCGTTGGTCGGACGGATGATGATCCGGCCGCCCGACAGGCCCTTGCCGACGTAGTCGTTGCCGTCGCCGACGAGGTCGAGCGTCACGCCCTTCGCGAGGAACGCGCCGAAGCTCTGGCCGGCCGTGCCCTTCAGCTGGATATGCACCGCGTCGTCGGCCAGGCCGTCGTGGCCGTGCTTCTTCGCGATCACGCCCGACAGCATCGCGCCGACCGTGCGGTTCACGTTGCGCACCGGCTGGATGAACGACACGTGCTCGCCGTTCTCGATCGCCGCCTTCGCCTTCTCGATCAGCACGTGGTCGAGTGCGCGCTCGAGGCCGTGATCCTGCACGTCGACGTGACGCGGCGCGACGTCCTCGCACTCTTCCGGCTGGTAGAACACGCGCGAGAAGTCGAGGCCCTTCGCCTTCCAGTGCTCGATGCCCTTGCGGGTGTCGAGCAGGTCGGCGCGGCCGATCAGGTCGTCGAACTTCGCGACGCCGAGCTGCGCCATGATCTCGCGCACTTCCTCGGCGACGAAGAAGAAGTAGTTCACGACGTGCTCGGGCTGGCCCTTGAACTTCGCACGCAGCACCGGATCCTGCGTTGCGACGCCGACCGGGCACGTGTTCAGGTGACACTTGCGCATCATGATGCAGCCTTCGACGACGAGCGGTGCCGTCGCGAAGCCGAATTCGTCCGCACCGAGCAGCGCGCCGATCACGACGTCGCGGCCGGTCTTCATCTGGCCGTCGGCCTGCACGCGGATTCGGCCGCGCAGGCGGTTCAGCACCAGCGTCTGCTGCGTTTCGGCGAGGCCGAGTTCCCACGGCGTGCCCGCGTGCTTGACCGACGACAGCGGCGACGCACCCGTGCCGCCGTCATGGCCGGCGATCACGACGTGATCGGCCTTCGCCTTCGCGACACCGGCCGCGACCGTGCCAACGCCCACTTCCGACACGAGCTTCACCGAGATGCTCGAGCTCGGGTTCACGTTCTTCAGGTCGTGGATCAGCTGCGCCAGATCCTCGATCGAGTAGATGTCGTGGTGCGGCGGCGGCGAGATCAGGCCGACACCCGGCACCGAGTAACGCAGCTTGCCGATGTACTCGGACACCTTGTGGCCCGGCAGCTGGCCGCCTTCGCCCGGCTTCGCGCCCTGCGCCATCTTGATCTGGATCTGGTCGGCCGATGCCAGGTACTCGGCGGTGACGCCGAAGCGGCCCGACGCGACCTGCTTGATCTTCGAGCGCAGCGAATCGCCGTCCTTCAGCGGAATGTCGCTGACGATCTCGTCGCCGATCACCGACTTCAGCGTCTCGCCCGACTTGATCGGAATGCCGCGCAGCTCGTTGCGGTAACGCTTCTCGTCCTCGCCGCCTTCGCCGGTGTTCGACTTGCCGCCGATCCGGTTCATCGCGATCGCGAGCGTCGCGTGCGCTTCGGTGCTGATCGAACCGAGCGACATCGCGCCCGTCGCAAAGCGCTTGACGATGTCCTTCGCCGGCTCGACGTCGTCGATCGGGATCGCCTTGGTCGGCTCGACCTTGAACTCGAACAGGCCGCGGAACGTCATGTGACGCTTGGTCTGGTCGTTGATCAGGTGCGCGTATTCCTTGTACGTCTGGTACGAGTTGCTGCGCGTCGCGTGCTGGAGCTTCGCGATCGAGTCCGGCGTCCACATGTGGTCTTCGCCGCGCACGCGGTACGCATACTCGCCGCCCGCGTCGAGCATGTCGCGCAGGACCGGGTTGTCGCCGAATGCGTCGCGGTGCAGGCGGATCGCTTCTTCCGCGACCTCGAACAGGCCGATGCCGCCGACCTTCGACGCGGTGCCCTTGAAGTACTTCTCGACGAGGTCGCTCGACAGGCCGAGCGCTTCGAAGATCTGCGCGCCCGTGTACGACATGTACGTCGAGATGCCCATCTTCGACATCACCTTCTGCAGGCCCTTGCCGACCGCCTTCGTGAAGTTGTAGACGGCCTTCTCCGGCGACAGGTCGCCCGGCAGGCCTTCGGCCATCTTCGCGAGCGTTTCCATTGCGAGGTACGGGTGCACGGCTTCCGCGCCGTAGCCCGCGAGCAGCGCGAAGTGGTGCGTCTCACGTGCGGAGCCCGTCTCGACGACGAGGCCCGTGCTCGTGCGCAGCCCCTGCTGGACGAGGTGCGTGTGGATCGCCGACGTGGCGAGCAGCGCCGGGATCGCCACATGCTCGGCGTCCGTCTTGCGGTCGGACACGATCAGCATGTTGTAGCCCGACTTGACCGCGTCGACAGCTTCCGCGCACAGCGACGCCAGGCGCGCCTCGATGCCTTCCTTGCCCCACGCGACCGGATAGCAGATGTTCAGCTCGTATGCGCTGAACTTGCCGCCCGTGTACTGGTCGATCGCGCGGATCTTCGCGATGTCCTTGAAGTCGAGCACCGGCTGCGACACTTCGAGACGCATCGGCGGGTTGATGTTGTTCGTGTCGAGCAGGTTCGGCTTCGGGCCGATGAACGACACGAGCGACATCACCATGTTCTCGCGGATCGGGTCGATCGGCGGGTTCGTGACCTGCGCGAACAGCTGCTTGAAGTAGTGATAGAGCGTCTTGTTCTTGTTCGACATCACCGCGAGCGGCGAGTCGTTGCCCATCGAACCGACGGCTTCCTCGCCCTGCTGCGCCATCGGCGCCATCAGGAACTTCAGGTCTTCCTGCGTATAGCCGAACGCCTGCTGGCGGTCGAGCAGCGCGGCGCCCTGCGTGCGGCCGGCCGCGACTTCCTCGGCCTTCGGCTCGATCTCGTCGAGCTTGATGCGCACCGCGTCGATCCAGCTCTTGTACGGCTTCGCGTTCGCGAGGTTGTCCTTCAGTTCCTTGTCGTCGATGATGCGGCCGTGTTCCATGTCGATCAGGAACATCTTGCCCGGCTGCAGGCGCCACTTCTTGACGATCTTCGATTCGGGGATCGGCAGCGTGCCGGCTTCCGACGCCATGATCACGAGGTCGTCGTCGGTCACGATGTAGCGCGCCGGGCGCAGGCCGTTACGGTCGAGCGTCGCGCCGATCTGGCGGCCGTCGGTGAACGCGATCGCGGCCGGGCCGTCCCACGGCTCCATCATCGCGGCGTGGTATTCGTAGAACGCGCGGCGGTTCTCGTCCATCAGCGTGTGCTGTTCCCACGCTTCCGGGATCATCATCATCACCGCATGCACGAGCGGGTAGCCGGCCATCACCAGCAGTTCGAGGCAGTTGTCGAACGATGCGGTATCCGACTGGCCCGGGTAGATCAACGGCCACAGCTTCGGCAGGTCGTCGGCGAGCACGTGCGACGCGATCGCGCCGGTACGCGCGTTCAGCCAGTTCACGTTGCCCTTCACGGTGTTGATCTCGCCGTTGTGCGCGATCATCCGGTACGGGTGAGCCAGTTCCCACGCCGGGAACGTGTTGGTCGAGAAGCGCTGGTGCACGAGCGCGAGCGCCGACACGACGCGCGCGTCCTGCAGGTCGCGGTAGTACACGCCGACCTGGCCCGCGAGCAGCAGCCCCTTGTAGACGATCGTGCGCGCCGACATCGACGGCACGAAGTATTCCTTGCCGTGCTTGAGCTTCAGCGCCTGGATGCGGTGGCTCGCCGTCTTGCGGATCACGTACAGCTTCCGCTCGAGCGCGTCCGTCACCATGATGTCCTTGCCGCGGCCGATGAAGATCTGGCGGATCAGCGGCTCGCTCGCCTTGACCGTCGGCGAGATCGGCATCGCATGGTCGACCGGCACGTCGCGCCAGCCGAGCACCACCTGGCCTTCGGCCTTCACCGTCCGCTCGAGCTCCTGCTCGCACGCGAGACGCGATGCGTTTTCCTTCGGCAGGAAGATCATGCCGACCCCATATTCGCCGGCCGGCGGCAGATTCACGCCCTGCTTCGCCATTTCCTCGCGATAGAACGCGTCCGGAATCTGGATCAGGATGCCCGCGCCGTCGCCCATCAGCGGATCGGCGCCGACCGCGCCACGGTGATCGAGATTCTCGAGGATCTTCAGACCCTGCTGGATGATCTCGTGGCTCTTCTTGCCCTTGATGTGAGCGACGAAGCCGACGCCACAGGCGTCATGTTCGTTTTGCGGGTCGTACAGACCTTGTGCGGCGGGCACCGCGGCGAGCGGCTGCTGGTGGTCGTTCATGGGGACACCGTCGTAAAGGGGGCCTGGAGGCCGTTGAACCATTTTCTTGTTGCCGTCGATCCCGCTCCCGACGGGAGACGGCGCGGCCGACAGTGGGTGGGCATGCTTCGCCCGGGCCACCGGAATTCGGAATATACGCGACGAATCAAGGGAATAGCAACAAAAACCGCTTGATCGAACCCCAATTAAACGGACGCCTCGATCTGGTGCCATTTTATTGGGGTCGTATCGTTTTGGTGCAAAAAGAAGCGGCGCCCGCAGCGCCGCCTCCTGAACCGCCGTTTCTGCGTTACTGCTGGATCGGCGGCGTGTTTTCACGCACCTTTCTGGGGCGTCCGCGCGGCAGCGGCGACACGCGCCTGTTCGCGGTACGCGCCGCCCACTCGCGGTAATTCTCGCCGCCGAGCACCCAGCCCTTCAACGTCGCCTGCTGCAGCTGGTCGGCCTGCCGCTCGTCGAGCGGCTGTTCGCACAGCTCCTTGTACGCGCGCTGGCGGTCGAACGGCGTATTGCCGAGCGCCCAGTAGAGCGGATGGTCGGTGATCAGGCTGTCGACGGTGAGCCCGACGTGGTGCCGGTAGCTCGACCAGCGATAGGCCTCGGGCGTCGCGACGAGCTGCGCGCGCACCGGGCTCATCTCGACCACGCGGCTCGCGAGCAGGAAATAGCGCTCGCCTTCGATCACGGTCGCGCGATAGCGGCCTTCCCACAGGGTGCCGCGCCGCGAGTAGCGCCGGTTGAAATGCGCGACGTAGCGACGGCCGACGGCCTGCATCGCTTTCGGCAGGCTCGCTTCGTCGCTCGGCGTCACGAGCAGTTGCACCTGGCGCGGCAGCAGCACGTAGGCATGCACCGACAGGTGATGATCGCGTGCGGCGGCCTTCAGGCAATCGATGAAGAGTTCGTAGTCCTGGTCGTCGACGAACGCGGGTTGCTGATCCAGGCCGCGCAGTATCACGTGCTGCGGCTGGTCGGGAACGTAGAGTCGTGCTAACCGTGCCATGCTGAATGTCCGTTTGAACGCGTTAGGAAATACCCGGGGGTCCGAAATGCGCACCTGCGTTGAATCCCTGTCCCCGCTGGGCGCGAAAGCGTACGGTCGTACGAAACCTAGGGAGAAAACTCTAACTTACGAGCTTGTTTGGTTTTAAACGCAGTCGTCATAATGAGCACGCCTTTGATCGGAGGAGACACAATGAAACGAAAACTGGCCATTACGGGGGCCGCAGCGCTCGCATTCACGTTTGCGGGCGGTACGGCACATGCACAATCCGCAGGTGATTTCTACGTCAGCACCGGCTGGTTCCACCTTGCGCCGCAGGACAGCAGCGACCCGCTGTTCGTCTACGGCGTAGGCGGCACGCCCATCAACCAATCGATTCCCAACACCGGCGCCGGCATCAACGACGCTGATACGCTTGGACTCGCAACGGGCTACTTCATCACCGACCATATCTCCACCGAGCTCGTTATGGGGATACCGCCGAAGTTCGACATTACCGGCAAGGGTCAGTTCGATAGATTCGGCGTACTCGGCCGTGCGTACCAGTGGAGCCCCGCCGTCTTGCTGCGCTACCACTTCAACGACGCCAACGCGAAGTTCCGACCGTATGTCGGCATCGGCGCGACGTACGTCTGGTTCACCGGTGCAAAGATCACGAACAGCAGCTTCGAGAACGGCGTGCTCGGCGGCCCGACCAGCGCCACGACCAGCAACCAGTGGGCGCCTGTCTTCAACGCCGGCTTCACGTACAACTTCACGAAACACTGGTTCGCAGGCCTGTCGCTCTCGTACATCCCGGTCAGCGTGACGGCGACCTTCACGACGGCCCGCCGGACGCCGGTCGGCACGCTGACGGAAACGTCGAAGGCCCATATCTCGCTGAACCCGATCGTCACGTACCTGAACGTCGGCTACCGCTTCTAAGCGTAGTCGAATATTTGGGGAATGGTTAATCCTGCTGCAATTTGTAGCGGATTTTTCCTGGCGTAACGTCTCCACGATGCAAAACGCCCCGGCGGAAATCCCGTCGGGGCGTCGTTTTTTCGCGTCAGGCACGTTCCGCGCAAGGGTTTCGCCGGACGCCGGCGTGGCTCACGCCGTGGCCGGGGCCATCAGACGACCTCGATGTCGTCCAGCGCATCGGGTGCGATCAGGTCGATGCGGTCCGTGCAGACGGCATCGACGCCCCAACGCGCGAGTTCGCGTGCCCGTTCGAGGTCGTTCACCGTGTAAACCAGGATGCGCAGCCCGGCAGCCTTGATCGCGCGCACAAGCGGTTCGTCGAGCCGACTGTGGTCTGCATGCAACGATACGCAGTCCAGCGCATCGATCACCTGCGCATGCCAGTCGTCCGGCACGACTTCGTAGAGCATCCCGCGCGGCAGGCACGGCACGGTCGCGCGCGCCTGCTGCAATGCGTCGAACGAGAATGACGACAGCAGCGGCGCCACGGCGGCATCGCGCCAGTACGCGGCCGCGTCGGCGGCCACGCGCCGCCCCGTTTCGCGCTCGCGCCCGGGGCACGGCTTGATCTCGACGTTCGCGGCCAGCCCGTGCGCGATGCAGCGCGCCGCGGCCGCCGCGAGCGTCGGCATCCGTTCGCCCGCGAAGCGCGCATCGCGCCACGCGCCCGCGTCGAGCGCGGCAAGCGTCGCATAACGCATGCCCGCCGCCGCTCCGTGGCCGTTCGAGGTCCGGTCGACCGTGTCGTCGTGCAGCAGGAACGTCACGTCGTCGGCCGACAGCTTCGCGTCGAACTCGACCATCCGGTGACCGCGCCGCGCGCCCTCGTCGAGCGCGGCAAGCGTGTTCTCCGGCGCGAGCGTGCCTCCGCCGCGATGAGCGACGACGCGCGGATAGGGCCAGTCGGTACGGGTGATCATCGTCGGTCTCTCGGCGGATGCGGCGGTTTCAGCCGGCACGCTTGCCGGTCTCGGGATCGAAGAAATGCAGCCGGTGCGCAGGCAGCGCGGCCGCCAGCGCCGTGCCGCGCGCGGGGCGGTCCGCGTGCGGCAGGCGCACCGCGACGTCATGGTTGCCCCAGCGGCCGTGCGCGAGGTTGTCCGCGCCGAGGAGCTCGCACGAGTCGACCGGCAGCGTCGCCTGCGCGACGCCCGGCTGCGGTGTCATATGCTCCGGACGCACGCCGAGCACCCAGTCGCGCCCGGTGGCGATCTCCGCGCCGATGCCGGGCGAACCGGCGACCGGCAGCGCGGGGCCGCCGCCCGCGACCGTGAAGGTCGCACCGTCTTCCGACAGCCGGCCGTGCATCAGGTTCATCGCGGGAGAGCCGATGAAGCCCGCGACGAACACCGTCGCCGGTTTCTCGTACACGTCGACCGGCGCGCCGATCTGCTCCGCGTAACCGCGGTTCATCACGATCACCCGCTGCGCGAGCGTCATCGCCTCGATCTGGTCGTGCGTCACGTACACGCTCGTCGTCGCGAGCCGCGCATGCAGCCGCTGGATCTCGAGCCGCATCTGCACGCGCAGCTTCGCGTCGAGGTTCGACAACGGCTCGTCGAACAGGAACACTGACGGCTCGCGCACGATCGCGCGCCCCATCGCGACGCGCTGCCGCTGGCCGCCCGACAGTTCGCGCGGCCGCCGCGCGAGCAGCGGCTCGAGCTCGAGGATCTTCGCGGCCGCGGCCACCCTCGAATCGATCGTCGCGCGCTCGATCCCGCGGATCTTCAGCCCGTAGCCCATGTTCTGCGCGACCGTCATGTGCGGGTACAGCGCATAGTTCTGGAACACCATCGCGATGTCGCGGTCCTTCGGCTCCAGCGTGTTGACGACCCGGTCGCCGATCGCGATCTCGCCGTCCGTCACGCTCTCGAGCCCCGCGATCATCCGCAGCAACGTCGACTTGCCGCAGCCCGACGGGCCGACCAGCACGATGAATTCGCCGTCGGCGATCTCCACGTCGATGCCATGCAGCACGTGCTGCTTGCCGTCGTAGGATTTCCTGACGCCCTTCAAGCTCAGCGCAGCCATACCTGGTCCTTCTCCCGGTTACCGTCCGTGGTTCATTTCTCGGAATCGACGAGGCCGCGCACGAACCAGCGCTGCATCGCCAGCACGACGACGAGCGGCGGAATCATCGCCAGCAGCGTCGCCGCCATCACGTATTGCCATTCGGTCGCGGCGTCGCCGCTCGCGATCATCATCTTGATGCCCACCACCGCCGTCGACAGCGATGCCTCCGTCGTGATCAGGATCGGCCACAGGTACTGGCTCCAGCCATAGATGAACGTGATCACGAACAGCGCCGCGATGCTCGTCTTCGACAGCGGCAGCACGACGTCCCAGAAGAAGCGCATCGGCCCCGCGCCGTCGATGCGCGCGGCGTCCATCAGTTCGTCGGGCAGCGTCATGAAGAACTGCCGGAACAGGAACGTCGCGGTGGCCGACGCGATCAGCGGCAGCGTCAGCCCGGCGTAGGTGTTCGTCAGGTGCAGCGTCGACACGACCTGCACGGTCGGGAAGATCCGCACTTCCACCGGCAGCATCAGCGTGACGAAGATCAGCCAGAACGCCGTGTTGCGGAACGGGAAACGGAAATAGACGATCGCGTAAGCGGACAGGATCGATACCGCGATCTTGCCGACCGAGATGCCGAGCGCCATCGCGAAGCTGTTCACCAGCAGGCGGCCGAACGGCGCCGTCGTGCCGCCGCTGCCGTGCCCCCAGATGTACGCGATGTTCTCGAACAGGTGCGTGCTCGGCACGAGCGACAGCGGCACCGTGAACACTTCCTGCGCGTTCATCGTCGCCGCGCAGAACGCGACGTAGACGGGAAACACGATCAGCACCACACCGGCGATCAGCACCGCGTGGCAGAACAGGTCGAAGCCCTTGCGATTTTCGATCATGCGTATTGCACCCTGCGTTCGACGAAGCGGAACTGGATCACCGTGAGTCCGACGACGATGATCATCAGCACGACCGACTGCGCACCCGAGCTGCCGATGTCGAGCCCCTGGAAGCCCTCCGCGAAGATCTTGTAGATCAGCGTCTTCGTGCTCTGCGCCGGGCCGCCGCCCGTGGCTGCGTCGATCACCGGGAACGTGTCGAAGAATGCGTAGACGAGGTTCACGACCAGCAGGAAGAAGCTGGTGGGCGACAGCAGCGGCAGCACGATGTTGAAGAAGCGTCGCACCGGCCCGGCGCCGTCGATCGCGGCCGCCTCGATCAGCGAGCGCGGGATCGCCTGCAGGCCCGCGTAGAAGAACAGGAAGTTGTAGCTCACCTGTTTCCACACCGACGCGAGCACGACCAGGAACATCGCCTGGCCGCCGTTCAGCGCGTGGTTCCACACGATGCCGCTCTTCGCGAGCGCATAGGTGATCAAGCCAATGCTCGGGTTGAACAGGAATGCCCACAACACGGCGGCGATCGTCGGCGCGACCGCATACGGCCAGATCAGCAGCGTGCGGTACACGCGCGCGCCGCGGATCACGCGATCGGCGCACGCGGCGAGAATCAGCGACACGACCAGTCCGCTCACCGTAACGAGTGAACTGAACACCAGCGTCGTGCGGAATGAATCGAGATACAGCGGATCGGCGAACAGGTGGGTGAAGTTCGCGAGGCCGACGAATTCGCTCGACGTGCCGAACGCGTCCTGCATCTGCGTCGACTGCCACAGCGCGACGCCGGCCGGCCACAGGAAGAACACGGCGGTGATCGCGAGCTGCGGCGCGATCAGCAGGTACGGCAACAGGCTCGTACCGAAACGGGAACGGGATTGCATCGCGGATATCCGGTCAGGCGCAACGGAAAGGTGGCCGTGCCGCCGGCCGGCGCGTGCATCCGGACAGGATGCGACGCGGCCGGCGGCACGGTGCGATGCGGGCTCAGCCGCCCGACTTCTCGAAGCGGCGCAGCAGTTCGTCGCCGCGCGACGCGGCCGAATCGAGCGCATCCTTCGGCGACTTCTTCTGCGCCCAGACCTGTTCGAACTCCTCGTCGACCACCGTGCGGATCTGCGGCATGTTGCCGAGACGCAGCCCCTTCGTGTACGGCAGCGGCGGCTTGTTCAGCATCTGCTTGATCGCGGTTTCGGCGCTCGGGTTCTTCGCGTAGAAGCCCTGCTGGCGCGTGAGGTCGTACGCGGCGGTCGTCACGGGCAGATAGCCCGTGTCCTGGTGCCATTTCGCGGCAACCGCCGGGGAAGCCAGGAACGCGAGGAATTTCGCGACGCCCTTGTAGGTCGCCGGATCCTTGCCCGCCAGCACCCACAGGCTCGCGCCGCCGATGATCGCGTTCTGCGGTGCACCCTTCACGTTCGCGTCGTACGGCATCATGCCCGTGCCGTAGCTGAACTTCGCGAATTTCTGCACGTTCGCGAGCGCGCCCGACGACGTCGTCAGGATCCCGCAGTCGCCGCTGTAGAACTTCGCCGACGCTTCATCCTTGCGGCCCGCGTACGTGAACGTGCCGTCCTTCGCCATCTGCTGCAGGAACGAGACGTGTGCGATCTGCTGCGGCTTGTTGAACTCCAGAACGGCGTCGGCGCCGTCGAAGCCGTTGTTGCGGCTCGCGAACGGCAGCCCGTGCCACGCGCTGTAGTTTTCGAGCTGGATCCAGCCCTGCCAGCCGGTCGTGAAGCCGCACGCCATCCCCGACTTGCGCAGTTTCTCGGCATCGTCCTTCACGTCGGCCCACGTCTTCGGCGGCTGGTTCGGATCGAGCCCGGCCTTCTTGAACGCGTCCTTGTTGTAGTACAGCACCGGCGTCGAGCTGTTGAACGGCATCGACACGAGATGGCCCGTCTTCGCGTCGCTGTAGTAGCTCGCGATGGTCGGCACGAACGCCTTTTCGTCGAGCGGCACGCCGGCCTGCCTGAACACGTCGTAGACGGGCACGACGGCCTTCTTCGCCTGCATCATCGTGGCCGTGCCGACTTCATAGACCTGGAGGATCGCCGGCGCATTGCCGCTGCGGTAGGCCGCGATGCCGGCCGCGAGCGCCTGGTCGTAGGTACCCTTGAAGACCGGCACGATCTTGTAGTCGCTCTGCGACGCGTTGAACTGGTCGGCGATCGCGTTGACCCGCTCGCCGAGCGCGGCCTCCATCGCATGCCAGAACTGGATTTCCGTCGCGGCGAGCGCCACGTGCTGCACCCCGAACATCAGCGCGCCGCCGAGCGCGATCGAACGAACCAGTGTCCCCGCAGGCTTCTTCTTCATCGACCTCTCTCCTATGAAAACGTTACCAACAGCGTGTGCAACATTCCCATCGCCATTGAACCGGCGAAGTCTAGTGATCGTTTGTGACAGTCAGTTGTCGTTGATGACGAACAGGCGCTGATACTCCTTCAGCGCGAAGCGGTCGGTCATGCCGGCGATGTAGTGCGCGACGAGGCGCGGTTGCTGCGCGGCGTCGTCGGACTGGTACGGCGGCGGCAGCAGCCGCGGATCGTCGATGAACGCATCGAACAGCCCGGTGACGACGCGCTGCGCCTTGCTCGCCATGCGCATCACCTTGTAGTGGCGATAGAGATTCTTGAAGAGGAAACGCTTGAGGGCCGCCGCCTGGGCGGCGACCTCGGCGCTGTGCGCGACGAGCGGCGGCGCGGCGCGCACGTCGTCGAGCGATGCCGGCGCGACGCGCGCGAGATTGCGCGTGGTTTCGTCGATCAGGTCGACGATCAGCGTGTTGATGATGCGGCGCACCGTCTCGTGCACGAGACGGCGGCCTTCGAGGTGCGGGAACTCGGCGAGCGCCGCCTCGTAGTGGCGCTGCCACAGCTCGACTTCCGCGAGCTGCTCGATCGTGATCAGGCCGGAACGCAGGCCGTCGTCGACGTCGTGGTTGTTGTACGCGATCTCGTCCGCGATGTTGGCGAGCTGCGCTTCGAGCGACGGCTGGCGGCCCTGCAGGAAGCGCTCGCCGAGCGCGCCGAGCTTGCGCGCATTCTCGCGCGAGCAGTGCTTCAGAATGCCTTCGCGTGTCTCGAAGCACAGGTTCAGCCCGTTGAACGCGCCGTAGTGCTCCTCGAGCTCGTCGACGACCGCCAGGCTCTGCAGGTTGTGCTCGAATCCGCCATGCTCGCGCATGCAGGCGTTCAGCGCGTCCTGCCCGGCATGGCCGAACGGCGTATGGCCGAGATCGTGCGCGAGCGAGATCGCCTCGACGAGATCCTCGTTCAGGCGCAGGTTACGCGCGACCGAGCGGGCGATCTGCGCGACCTCGAGGCTGTGCGTGAGACGCGTGCGGAACAGGTCGCCTTCATGATTGACGAAGACTTGCGTCTTGTATTCGAGCCGGCGAAACGCGGTCGAATGGACGATGCGGTCGCGGTCGCGCTGGAATTCGGTGCGCGCCGCCGGCGGTGTTTCCGGATGGCGGCGGCCGCGCGACTGCGACGCGTGCGCGGCATACGGAGCGAGATGGGCTTCCAGCGCCGCCAGTGTCGGCGGCTCGGCCACCGGCGCAGCGGATACGCGGCCGGCTTCGGGCAGTGTGCTGCTGGATGTCTCGCTCACGTCTCCTCCATGTCAGGGGCGCCGGGGCATCCGGGCCGCCCGTTAGCGGGTCGTCTGCGCCAGTGTAGCGAATACGGCTTCGTCCGGCGCCTGCGTGATCAACGTATCGCCGAATCGCTTCAGCAGGATGAACTTGATCGCGCCGGCCTCCGCCTTCTTGTCGACGCGCATCAGGTCCATGTAGCGCGCGTCGCCGAGCGCGGGCCCGCGGGTCGGCAGGTGTGCAGCCGCGATCACCGCATCGAGGCGCTGCCGCGACGCTTCGTCGAGCAGGCCGAGCCGCACCGACAGGTCGCCTGCCATCACCATCCCGCAGCCGACCGCCTCGCCGTGCAGCCACTCGCCGTAGCCGAGCCCGGCCTCGATCGCATGGCCGAACGTGTGGCCGAAGTTCAGGATCGCGCGCAGGCCGCCTTCGCGTTCGTCGGCCGCCACCACGCTCGCCTTGATCTCGCACGAGCGCTTCACCGCGTGCGCGAGCGCAGCCGGGTCGCGACGGTTCAGCGCGTCGACGTTCGCCTCGATCCAGTCGAAGAATGCCGCATCGGCGATCGCGCCGGTCTTGATGATCTCGGCGACACCGGCCGCCAGTTCACGGTCGGGCAACGTCGTCAGCGCGCCGATGTCCGCGATCACGGCCTGCGGCTGGTAGAACGCGCCGATCATGTTCTTGCCGAGCGGGTGGTTGATGCCCGTCTTGCCACCGACCGACGAATCGACCTGCGACAGCAGCGTCGTCGGCACCTGGATGAACGGCACGCCGCGCATGTAGCATGCGGCCGCAAAGCCCGTCATGTCGCCGATCACGCCGCCGCCGAGCGCGACGAGCGTCGTCTTGCGGTCCGCGCGGTCGGTCAGCAGGCCGTCGAAGATCAGGTTCAGCGTCTCCCAGTTCTTGTACGCCTCGCCGTCGGGCAGCACGACCGTCGACACACGCTTGCCGAGCGGCGCGAGCGCCGCGCGCAGCGCGTCGCCGTAGAGCGGATCGACCGTCGTGTTCGTGACGATCGTGACGGAAGAACCCTTGATGTGAGGTGCGAACAGCTCGGCGCGGCCGATCAGGCCGGCGCCAATGTGAATCGGATAGGCGCGGTCGCCCAGGTCGACGTTGACAGTAATCATGCTTGTAGCGGCTTGGCGATGACGCCCGCCAGTTCGAGTTGCATCAACACCATGTTGACGAGACCGTTGACCGACGGACGGCCGGTCTCGATGACGAAATCCGCGCATTCGCGGTACAGCGGGTCGCGCACTTCATACAGCGCTTCGAGGCGCCCTTTCGGGTCGTCGGTCTGCAGCAGCGGGCGGTTCTTGTCCTTGCGCGTGCGCAGCCACAGGTCGTGCGGGTTCGCGCGCAGGTAGACGACGATACCGTTGCTTTTCAGGCAGTCGCGATTTTCCGGGCGCAGCACCGCGCCGCCGCCCGTCGCGAGCACGATGTTCTCGCGCTGCGTGAGATCGGCGATGACCTGCGTTTCGCGATCGCGAAACCCGGCCTCGCCCTCCAGCTCGAAGATCACCGGAATGCGCGCGCCCGTGCGGGCCTCGATTTCGTGGTCGGAGTCGAAGAACGTCCTGTCGAGACGACGCGCGACCGCACGGCCCACGGTGGTCTTACCCGCTCCCATAAGGCCGACGAAAAATACGTTTGCATGTGGGTCCCGCGCTTGCAACGGCTTCCTCTGCTTCAATCTTGCTGGTGTGTGGCGCAGCTTACTGGCAAAGCGGCTGCCTTGTCGAGCCTGCGCCGGCGGCTTCCGGCCCCGTTTTTTCGGCATCCGCGCTGCCCATGCCGCGTGCATCGCAGCGCGCATCGACGACCGTCGGCGTGATGAAGACGACCAGTTCGCTGCGCTGGTCGCGTTGCGCGCGGTGCCGGAAAAGCGCGCCCAGAAACGGTATTTTGCCCAAGAGCGGCACGCGCGTCACATCGTTCCGGTTCAGTTGCTCATAGATCCCGCCGATCGCGACCGTCCCGCCGTTCTCGACCTCGACGCGCGTCTGTACGTGCTTCGTATGAATCGCGGGGCCGGCCGCCGTCGGCTCGCCGACGCTGTCCTTCGTCACGTCCAGGTCGAGCACGACGCGCCCGTCCGGCGTGATCTGCGGCTCGACCTCGAGCTTGAGCGTCGCCCGGCGGAACTGCACGCCGCTCACGCCATTGCCCACCTTCGCCTGGTACGGCAGCTCCGAACCCTGTTCGACGATCGCCTTGACACGATCGGCGGTCACCACGCGCGGGCTCGAAACGATCTGGCCCCGCCCCTGTGCCTCGAGCGCGCTCAGTTCGACGTCGAGCACTCGGCTGAGCGGCGCGGCAAACAGCGTGAAGCCGGCGGTCGCCGCTTCGAAGCCGCCGAGCGGCCGCCCAGCAAGGTCGAGCGCGTTGCGCGCGCCGGTCGTGAACGAGGCGCTTTCGCTCGCACTCTCGCCCGACGGCGGCCGCGCCTGCGCCCTCAGCGCGACCCGTGCGCCGAGATTGCGCGAAAAGCCTTGCTCGCCCTCGACGATGCGGGCCTCGATCCTGACCTGCCGCGACGGCCGGTCGATCGCCTCGATCAGGCTTGCGATCTGGTCGAGGCGCGGCGCGAGATCGGTGACGAACAGCAGGTTCGTCCGCGGATCCGCCGCCGCGGCGCCGCGCTTCGACAGCAGGCGCTGGCCGGTCGCGCCGGCCAGCAGCCGTTGCACGTCCTGCGCGCGTGGGTAGCGCAGCGCGAACGTCCGGCTCGCAAGCGGCTCCAGATCCGCGGCCCGCGCGTGCATTTCGAAGCGCTCGCGTTCGCGCGCCGCCAGCTCGGCCGCCGGCGTGACCCATATCACGTTACCCCGCCGCGACATCGCGAGCCCGTGCGTGTCGAGCAGCGTGTCGAAGGCGTCGCGCCAGCGGACATTGTTCAGACGTAACGTGACGGTGCCGCGCACCTGCTCGCCGACGACGATATTGAGCCCGGTGAACCGCGCGAACGCGTCGAACGCGGCCGCAAGCCCCGCTCCCTGCAGATTCAGCGAAATCCGCCGTGCGTCGTCCGCATCGCCTGGTTGCCGCGCCGCGGCGTCGCCCATCCGGGCCGGCGGCGCCAACGGGATCGGCGGCCCCTCCAGCCCGGGTGCCGGGGCGGCGGCCTCCGCCCGAAGCGCCGTGCGAGCCGCCTGGTCGAACGGCGGCAGGCCGGCCTCCGCAGATGCTGGGCCGTCCGCCCCGTCCACCGCGCGTTGGGGCAACGGCAGGCCCGGCACCTGCATCTCCGTCGATGCTGCAGGCCAGACGGCCGGCAGCGGCGGCAACGAGGCGCTTGCACCGGCCGCCGTCAATCCGGCCCAGACGGCGAGCACCCGACATCCCTGCTTCATCATGGGCGCCTCCCGTCGTCCAGGGCGACTCGGTACGCGCCATCCGCCGTCGCGAGCGTCACGGCGACGGGATCGACTCGCACCACCCGCGCGGCCCCGAGGGCTTCGCCGGGCACCAAGGCCGCGAATGCGCCGTCACTGTCGTCGAACAACGCGAGACCGGCATGCCTGTCGCGAATCGTGCCGGCCAGGCGGGCAGCCGCCCCCTCCGTTTCAGGCGAGCCGGCCTCGCCGAACGGATCGGCGCCGGGCGAGTCGGCCAGAACCGGCGTCTCCCCGCCCTTGGACGTCGTCGCCGGTAACCCCGGAAACACGTCGACCGCCATTTCCACACGCACGGCCTCCCTTCCTCGTTCGACACGCAGCGTGGTCGGCACCGCCAGCACCGGGAAACGCGCCAGCCATCCGACCGTCTGCAGCAACGCGCGAAACCCGCCGTCCGCGACGATGCGCACCGAGCGCTGCCCTTCCGGCAATCCCCCCTCGGCGCGCAGTGGTTCGATCGATACGCCGCGCAGCCCGCTCAACGCGGCGCGATCGGCCAGTTCCAGCATCAACGCGGCCCATTCCGGCGCACGCGACGAGCGATCGCCGTCGGCCGCCGCCGGATGCGCGTCGTGTTGCCGTGCAGCGGCCACGAGAACACGCTGCGCGTCGGCCTCTCGTTTCTGCGCCGCCGCCAGCAACGCGCGGCTGTGCGCGAGCCCGCCCCAGTCCGCGGCATTCGCCAGATGAATGCCGCCCGTCAGCGCGGCCGCGAACGCGAGCACGCAGCCTGCGACATGCGCAGTCGCCGGCGACACGCGCCGCACGCCGCTCCGCCATCCGCCGCGATGCGGTGCGGGCCGATGCGCGAGCGCCGTCATGCGCCGCCTCCCGATGCTTTCCGGGACGGCATCGCGTCGTGCCAGCGCAACTGGACCGAAAACCGGAACGGCATCCCGCCGGCGGCGACCGGTGCATCCGGGGCTGGCTTCAACGCATCGATATCGATCCGCCAGCCACGCTGCTCGCGCGCCATCCCCGCGAGCCATCGCGCGGCCGCCCGGTAGCTCACGGCGCGGACATCGAGCACGGCACCCGCCGACGTCGTGCGCAGCGCATCGAGCCGAACCGTGCCGTCGTGCACCTGCGCCAGCGTCGCCAGCAGCCCCGCGACGTGCCGGTAAGGTGCGGCACGCGCGGCCGCCTCCGCGTCACGCTGCGCGACGACGGCCGCCGCATTGGCGGCGCGTGTCGCGGCACCCACCTGTGGCTGCAACTGCCGCAGCCGCGCCTCCACGATTGCGCGCTCCGCATCCACACGCCACCGCGCCCCGCTGGCGGCGCCCGTCCACAGGCCGGCGCCGAGTACGCCGAGCAGAATCGCCGTACCGCACTGCGCGGCCCGACGACGTCACAACGCCCGCGCCAGCCGCTCACGGTACGGCAACAGGTTGAAGCCGCCCGGCTCCGCACGGAGGGCCGTCATTCCCACACTCCGCGCAATGCCAGCCCGAATGCAACAGCCAATGCCGGGCCGCCCGGCATGCCGGTGGACAGGCACGATTGCGCGCTCCAGCCCGTGCAGTCGAACGGCACCGCAACCGCGCCGACCACGTCGCCGATCTCGGCGACGGACGTATCGAAGCGGGCGATACAGCGCTCGTCCCCGGCCACGAGGACACAGCACACGGCCCCGAGCGCGCGCCGGCGCAATGCATCGGAAAACGCCCCCGGCGCCGCGCCGGACAGCGTCAGCACCGGTACGGCCGACGAACCGTCGATTCGCCAGCCTTGCACGCCCGAGTCATGGAACCAGAGCGCCGCGCAGGGGCCCGCCTGCGCGTCGAGTTCGCATTGCGCCGCATAGCGCAACGCACGCAGCGCCGCGGCCGACTCGCCGTCGACCACCGTCAGATCGATACCGGCCTGCGCGGCCACATCGACCCGCCGTTCGAGCAGCGCCAGCGAGGCCACGGCAACCTCGATCTCCCCCGCACCGCCGTCCTGCCGCCAGTCGAACGCGAGACTGTCCGGCGCGAGCCCCGAAATGCGTTCGGCCGCCTGCCGCGCGGCGTCCTCGATGTCGTCCCGCCCGGCCAGGTCCAGCATCGCGGTGCGCATCTCGTCATCGTGCAACGCCATCACGCCGCGCGCGCTACACCGCACGTCGGCCGCCGACAGTCTCGACACGGCCGCGGCCAGCGCCCGCGCAACCGCCGCCCAACGCGCATCCTCCGGTCCGCCCGCCAACCCGACCGGCTCCCGCTCCAGCCCCTCGACGCACACCTCGGCGCCCCGGCCACGCCGGCTCAGCACGACCACCCTCACCTCGTCCGCACCGACGTCGATTCCCGTCGACCGATGCCCACCCTGCGCAAACCGCGCCCGCCATCTTCCCGCCATCCCAGCCTCCCGAGCTCGTCGCGGCCCACGCCGCGTTTCCGAGACTGATTCTGCAAAACGGCGCGTCGGGCCGACAGTCGGCCTAACGGCCAGCATCCGCTCGCGACGGCCGCGCGCGGGCTATGCTGGAAGTGCGCCGGCCCGCGGCTTCAGGGCGGGCGGCCCCCGCGTCAGGACCGGTCTTACCGGGCAGCTATAATCGCGGGACTGTTTTCCGGTATGCCTATGCAATCCACGACTCCTACGTCCCCGCCTCCCGCCCCGGAGCCGAAGAAGCGGCCCTGGTGGCAAAAAGTCCTGCTCGGATTCGCCACGATGTGCGTGGCGCTCGTCGTGGCCGGCGGCCTCGTGCTCGGCTACGCGCTCGTCGTCGCGTGGCCGAACATGCCGTCGCTCGACGCGCTGACCGACTATCGCCCGAAGGTGCCGCTGCGCATCTATACGTCCGATCACGTGCTGATCGGCGAATTCGGCGAAGAGCGCCGCGACGTCGTCCATTTCAAGGACGTGCCCGACTCGCTGAAGAAGGCGATCCTCGCGATCGAGGACGCGCGGTTCTACGATCACGGCGGTGTCGACCTCACCGGCATCGTGCGCGCCGGCTTCGTCGCGCTGACGAACGGCCATGCGTCGCAGGGGGCGAGCACGATCACGATGCAGGTTGCGCGCAACTTCTTCCTGTCGAGCGAGAAGACCTACACGCGCAAGATCTACGAGATGCTGCTCGCGTACCGGATCGAGCGTGCGCTGACGAAGGATCAGATTCTCGAGGTCTACATGAATCAGATCTATCTCGGCCAGCGCGCATACGGCTTCGCGAGCGCCGCGCGGGTCTACTTCGGCAAGGACCTGAAGGACATCACGCTCGCGGAAGCGGCGATGCTCGCGGGGCTGCCGAAGGCGCCGTCCGCGTACAACCCGGTCGTGAACCCGAAGCGCGCGAAGGTGCGCCAGGAATACATCCTGCAACGGATGCTCGAGCTGAACTTCATCTCGCGCGAGCAGTACGACGAGGCCGTCGCACAGCCGCTCGTCGTCAAGGGGCCGGGCCGCGATTTCAGCGTGCACGCCGAGTACGTCGCGGAAATGGTCCGACAAATGATGTACGCGCAATACCACGAGGAAACCTACACGCGCGGCTTCAACGTCGTCACGACGATCGACTCCGCGGATCAGCAGGTCGCCTATACCGCGCTGCGCAAGGGCATCATGGATTACGAACGCCGGCACGGCTATCGGGGGCCGGAAGGCTTCATCGAGCTGCCGGCCGGCGCCGACGACCGCGAACAGGCGATCGACGATGCGCTGCTTGAACACCCCGACAACGGCGAACTGATTGCAGCGGTCGTCACGGCCGCAAACCCGCGCCAGATCACGGTCGCGTTCATCGACGGCAGCAATGCGACGATCGAAGGCGACAACCTGCGCTTCGCGTCGGGCGCGCTGTCGGCCAATGCGCAGCCGAATCGCCGCATCCGCCCGGGCGCGATCGTCCGCGTCGTGAAGAACGACGCCGGCAAATGGTCGATCACGCAGTTGCCGCAGGTCGAGGGGGCGTTCCTGTCGATCGTCCCGCAGGACGGCGCGATCCGCTCGCTCGTCGGCGGCTTCGACTACAACAAGAACAAGTTCAACCACGTCACGCAGGCGTGGCGGCAGCCGGGTTCGTCGTTCAAGCCGTTCATCTATTCGGCGTCGCTCGACAAGGGCCTCGGGCCGGCGACGGTGATCAACGACGGTCCGCTGTATTTCAGCGCGGCCGAAACGGGCGGCCAGCCGTGGGAGCCGAAGAACTACGGCGGCGGCTTCGAAGGCCCGATGTCGATGCGCACCGCGCTGCAGCGCTCGCGCAACCTCGTGTCGATCCGGATCCTGAACCATATCGGCACGAAGTACGCGCAGCAGTACATCACGCGCTTCGGCTTCGACGCGGAACGCCATCCGGCGTACCTGCCGATGGCACTCGGCGCGGGCCAGGTCACGCCGCTGCAGATGGCGGGCGCGTATTCGGTATTCGCGAACGGCGGCTACCGCGTCAATCCGTACCTGATCGCCGAAGTCACCGATCCGAGCGGCGCGATCGTCGTGCGCGCGCAGCCGCTCGTCGCCGAACAGAATGCGCCGCGCGCCATCGACGCGCGTAACGCGTACGTGATGAACAGCCTGCTGCAGAGCGTCGCGCAACGCGGCACGGGTGCACGGACCAACGTGCTGAAGCGCACCGACCTCGCGGGCAAGACCGGCACGACGAACGACTCGCACGACGCGTGGTTCGCCGGCTACCAGCACACGCTCGCCGCGATCGCGTGGATCGGCTACGACAATCCGCGCAGCCTCGGCGATCGCGAAACGGGCGGCGGCCTGTCGCTGCCCGTCTGGATCGACTACATGGGTGCCGCGCTGAAGGGTGTGCCCGAGTTCAAGCCGACGATGCCGGACGGCGTCGAATCGCTCGGCGGCGAGTTGTACTTCACCGAGTTCGCACCGGGTCACGGCTTCGTGTCGACGGTCGGCGTGCCGCAGGCACCGGCCGCGCAGAACGTCGACGCGACCGTGCCGCACGTCGACGAGCAGGAAAAGCAGGACATCATGAACCTGTTCCAGGCGCACTGACCGTCGGCCCGGACATGAAAAAAGCGCCCCGCGGGGCGCTTTTTTCGTTGGGTCATGCGTCGGGGCGGGCCCCGATCGTCATGCGCTGAACGTGATCGGCAGGCCGGCCTGCTGCGTCGCGTATTCGGTGAGCGCCGAGAAGAACTCGGTGCCCGTGCGCGTATCGCGCCATGCGCCGTCGATGAACCGGTAATGGAAACCGCCGGCCTTCGCGGCAATCCACACCTCCTTCATCGGCGGCTGCAGGTTGACGATGATCTTCGAGCCGTTCTCGAACGTCAGCGTCAGGACGCTGCCGTTGCGCTCCAGATCGATGTCGTGATCGCCGTCGTTGGCGTCGTCGACGGTACGCTCGACGGCCGCCAGCACGGCCTCGGCACGGGTCAGGTATTCGGTATCGGACATGCTAAACTCTATCGGTTCAATTGTTCAGGGACGATCATGCGAGTCGTTTTCCGGATGAGCGCGATTGTAGCGGCTTTGGCGATTCTTGCCGGCTGCGGTCAAAGCGGCGCGCTCTATCTGCCCACCGTGCCTCCGCTGCCCAAGCCACTCCAGCAGCAGGACACACCGCCGTCGGACGTGAAGCCGACCGATGAAAACGCATCGTCCGACAGTGTGCCCGATTCGTCCGGCACGCCGCTCATGCTGTCGCCCGAATTGTCGAGCGGGGCATCCGCCACGGCTGCACCGGCATCGAGCCCGGCTGTCGCGAAGTAACGACGCGCCGCCTGCGCAGGCTCGCGAAACGAGGCGATGACTTCCCGGTCATCGCCTTTTGTTTTTGGCTGCGCCATCACGCGCGCACGCGCCGCGATCCCCATGCAACCAGCCGCCAGCCGAGCAGCGCGACGACGATCGCCGCATACAGCTTCGGCTGCGCGAGATCGTGCTTGCCGGCCCTCATCCACCAGAAGTGCAGCACACCGAACAGCGCGATCGCGTAGACCGCGCTGTGCAGCGTCGCCCAGTGGCGGCCGAGCCGGCGCACCATCGCGCGCGGCGACGTTGCCGCGAGCGGAATCAGCAGCACGAACGCGGCGAAACCGACCGTGATGAACGGGCGCTTGCCGACGTCCTTCAGGATCGCGACGACGTCGAACCACTTGTCGAACCACAGGTAAGTCGTGAAGTGCAGCGTCGCGTAGAAGAACGCGAACAGCCCGATCATCCGGCGAAAGCGCAGCAGCGTGGCGAACCCCGTCATGCGCCGAAGCGGCGTGACGGCGAGCGTGACGCACAGCATCACGAGCGTCCAGAGGCCCGTCGAGCGCGTGATGAACTCGATCGGATTCGCGCCGAGCCGGTCGGTCAGCCCGAACAGCACGAGACGCGTGAGCGGATAAAGGCCCGCCGCGAATACCAGCACCTTGGCCGGTGCGAGCCAGCGCGGCGCGGCAGGGCGAGTCGCACCGGCCCGCACGGCACGTGCAGCCGGGCCGGCGCCCGCTGCACGCGCGGGCGTCAGCGTCGAAGGAGGCATGTCGTTTCTCACCTTCGCCCTCAGAAATTCTTCTTCAGGTCCATGCCCTGATACATCGACGCGACCAGGTCGCCGTAGCCGTTGAACATCAGCGTCTTGCGCTTCGGCGTGAAAAAACCGTCCTCGCCGATGCGCCGCTCGGTCGCCTGGCTCCAGCGCGGATGATCGACGTTCGGGTTCACGTTCGAATAAAAGCCGTACTCGTTCGACGCATACGTGTTCCAGCTCGTCTTCGGCTGCTTGTCGACGAAGCGAATCTTCACGAGCGACTTCGCGCTCTTGAAGCCGTACTTCCACGGCACGACGATACGCACCGGCGCGCCGTTCTGGTTCGGCAGCACCTGCCCGTATACGCCCATCGTCAGCAGCGTCAGCGGATTCATCGCCTCGTCCATCCGCAGCCCTTCCGAGTACGGCCAGTCGAGCACGGGTGTCGACAGGCCGGGCATCTGCGACGGGTCGGCCAGCGTGATGAACTGCACGTATTTCGCATTGCCGGTCGGCTGCACCCGCTTGATCAGCTCGGACAGCGGCACGCCGATCCACGGGATCACCATCGACCATCCCTCGACGCAGCGCAACCGGTACACGCGCTCCTCGAGCGGCGCGAGCTTCAGCAGTTCGTCGAGATCGAACACCTTCGGATGCAGCACCTCGCCCTCGACGCTCACGCGCCACGGGCGCGGCCGCAGCGTGCCCGCATTCTGCGCGGGGTCGCTCTTGTCGGTGCCGAATTCGTAGAAGTTGTTGTAGGACGTGATGTCCTTGAACGGCGTCACCTTGTCGGCCGCGACGAACTTCGGGTTCGTTTTCGCCGCGAGCTTCGCCGCCCGCGCGTCGGGCGACGCATAGGCGGCAAATGCCGCGCCGCTGCCGCCGAGCAGCCCGCCCGCCGCAGTTAGGCCGGCCGCCTGCAACACGCGCCGCCGGTTCTCGAAGACCGCGCGCGGCGTGATTTCGCCGGGCGCGATATCGCCACCGGTCAGTACGTTCAGCAAAGGGCGTTTGATCCACATCGTGCTGCTCCTCCTGCCTGCGCCACGCGCAGCTTCATGGGCGTTCGACCCGCCTCATCTTGCGCCGTTCGATGGCCGGATCGCCCGTCCGTTACAAAAGAAAACCGCCGGGCACGCAGTGCACCGGCGGTCTCATAGTCGGACGAGCAGCGGGAATCTTACAGCTTGCCGTAGCTGTGCAGCCCGGACAGGAACATGTTGACGCCGAGGAACGCGAAGGTGGTCACGAGCAGGCCCGTCAGCGCCCACCACGCGGCCACCGTTCCGCGCAGGCCCTTCATCAGGCGCATGTGCAGCCACGCCGCATAGTTGAGCCACACGATCAGCGCCCAGGTTTCCTTCGGGTCCCAGCTCCAGTAGCCGCCCCATGCCTCGGCCGCCCACAGCGCGCCGAGGATCGTCGCGATCGTGAAGAACGCGAAACCGACCGCGATCGACTTGTACATCACGTCGTCGAGCACGTCGAGCGTCGGCAGACGATCGGCGAGCACGCCGCGCTCCTTCATCAGGTACGCGACCGACACCATCGCCGACAGCGCGAAGCTGCCGTAGCCGATGAAGTTCGCCGGCACGTGGATCTTCATCCACCAGCTCTGCAGCGCCGGCACGAGCGGCTGGATCTGCTGCGCATCGCGCGCGACCGAATACCACATCAGGAAGCCCACCGCCGCGCTGATCACCAGCAGCACGAACGCGCCGAGCGAACGCGTCCCGTAGTGGCCTTCGTAATACAGATAGAGCAGCGCGGTGATCAGGCTGAACAGCACGAACACTTCATAGAGGTTCGACACCGGAATGTGCCCGACATCCGCACCGATCAGGTAGGACTCGTACCAGCGCACCATCAGGCCGGTGAAGCCCATCAGCACGGCAACCCACGTGAGCTTCTGGCCGATCGCGGAGCCCGATTCCGAACGCGCGAGCAGGCCGATCCAGTAGAAGATCGTCGCGAGCACGAACAGCGCGCTCATCCACAGGATGGCCGACTGGCTCGACAGGAAGTACTTGAGGAGGAACGCCGAATCGGCGCGCGCGAGATCGCCCTGGTAGATCTGGATCGACAGCAGCGCCAGCACGGCGATCGACGCCATCATCAGCCGCGCGGGCTTCCAGCGCCAGCCGAGCGCGATGAGCGCCGGCACGGTGCCGATCATCACCGCCTTGTCGTAGTAATCCATGTGCGCGTTGTAGTGCACGAGCGCATAGCCCGCGCCCACCACGAGCGCCAGTGCGAACAGCCAGTCGAGCAACGACAGGCGCGCGAGGAACGGACGATCGTCGAACAGCGGTGCCGTGACCGGCGCCTGGGCCGACGCCCGATGGGAAGAGGAAACTTGCGTGAGATCCATGATGTTACCGGGTGGAATTCTCGGAATCGGAACCGCCGCCGGCAGGCGAACGGGCCGTCGATGCCGCACCGGCCGGCGCGGCATCGCGAGGTGCGGCGTGCAAGGCGGCACCGGCCGCGTCGCGCGTCTGCACGTATTCTTTCTCGAAATCGAAGGTCTTGCGGGCCGTGGACATTGCCATCACCACATCGACGCCCGAACCGGCGTCCTTCAGCCAGAACCAGAGGCGCCGCTCGCGCACGTAGAACATCGAGAAGATGCCGGCGACCAGCAGCAGGCTGCCAAGATACACCAGATTCTTGCCGGGTGCGCGCGTCAACTGAAATACCGAAGCTTGCACCTGCTTGAATGAGTCAAGCTGCAAATAGACCGGCGATCCATACAAAAAGCTGTCGGATAGCGCGTTGATCGCGTTCTGTACGAAACGGATCGTGTCGGTGCCCTGCTGTGCCGCCGGCTCCCCCGCACGCTCGCGCGAGATCTGCCACACCTCCCACATCGAGCCTTCGAGCATCCGCAGCAGCAGGCTCGCGGCCTTCTCCTGCTCGGCCTTGGGCACCGAGCGATCGATGAACGTCGCCACGGCCTGGAAGCCGCCGATCGGCTGGCCGTCGGCGCCGCGGCCGACGCTGTCGTCGCTCGCCGCAAACAGGGTCAGCACCTTCAACGCGCTGTCCTGCAGGCGGCCGCGCAGCGATGCGTCGGTGCCCGGCAGCGAACGCTGCGCGAAGCGCGCGGCGGCTTCGGCGCGCACGGAGGGATCCTCGAGCGCGGCGCGCAGGTGCATCCATTCGCCGATCGAATCCTGGCTGTCGGCCGGAATCCGCATGTAGCGGAACGGGTCGTTCGGGCTCGTGCGCACGCCGGCGAGGAACACGCGCTCGCCGTTCATGTCGACGGGCAGCATGTAGTTGTTGAATTCGCGCGCCTGGCCGTCCTTGCCGCGAATCTTGTACTGCACGGACGGGCCGATGTTGTGGAGCTGCGTCGGCTTCGACGTCTTCGCGCCGGAGCCGAGCCGTTCGTCGAACACTTCCTTCAGCGAGCTCGTCGTCGCCACACCACGCACGTCCGGCTTGCCGTTCGCGTCGGCCATGTTCTCGACGTTGATCGCGCGGAAATCGGCGAACTCGATCGTGTCACCGTCGGCGCCCGGCATCTGCAGCGGCGCCGAACTGCCGATCGTGCCCTGCACGGGGAAGGTCTTCGCGTTGCCGCCCGTCATCGGATAGGCCGTCATCTGCATCTGCGAGCCGCCGTCCTGGAAGCTCGACTGGTAGATCGACACACCCTTGTACGTGAACGGCTTGTTGACCTCGACGCGCGCCGGGATTTTCCGGCCGGTCTCGCGATCGATCACGACGATGTCGCTCGCGAACAGTTTCGGCATGCCCGTCGTGTAGTAGTCGACGATGAACTTGTTGAGCTGGATCGAGAACGGCAGGTCCTGGATCAGCGAGCCGCTCGGCTGGTTCAGGATCGCGGTCGACACGAACTGGCCCTCGGGCACCCACGCGTAGCCGCGGAACGTCGGGTTCGACGCGGACAGGCGATGGTCGGGCGAGATCTCGCTGATCGTCGCGCTCGTGTTGACCGGGCTCTTGCCGAACATCCACATCTGGAATTTGATCGGCAGGTTGCTGTCGAGCAGGCCGCCGATACAGATCACGACGATCGCGAGGTGCGCGGAGATGTAGCCCCACTTGGTCATCGCGCCGCGCTTCGCGGAGATCAGCGTCGCGCCGTCGTTTTCACGCACGACGTGCTTGTAGCCGGCCTTGGTGACGAAAGTGGCGAGCGTTGCCGTGACGGTCGCGCGCGTGCCCGACGCCGTGTACTCGGCCTTGTGGTGGAAAGCCCGCAGGCTGCCTTCGCGAACCTTGTCCTTCCAGCTCTTTGCATCGGCGAGCATCTTCGGTGCGTTGCGGATCACGCACAGCGAGATCGACACGACGAGGAAGATCAGGATCAGCATGAACCACCACGCGCTGTACACGTTGTACAGGCCGAGCGAGCGGAAGATGTCCGCCCAGAACGGCCCGAACTGGTTCACGTAGTTCGGATACGGATCGTCCTGGGTCAGGACCGTGCCGATGATGCTCGCAATCGACAGCACCACCAGCAACGCAATCGCGAAGCGCATCGAGCTCAGCAGCTCGACCGCGCGCTTCGACGCACCCTGACCCGACTTCGACTGCAACCCCGACGTGGTAACGCTCATTCAAACTCCGACTGACAACAAAAAAGGGCAAGGCGGCCGCGACTGCGCGGCGCCCCACCCTTTTCTTGTTCTGACTCCGGCCGCCCTTCGGGCGTCCGGTCATTTCATTCGCGGCTGACCGCTCAACGCAGGCCCGCGATGTAATCCGCGACGGCCTTGATCTCGTTGTCCGACAGCCGCGTCGCGATCTGATGCATCGCCTCGTTGTTGTTGCGCGCGCCGGCACCCTGCTGGAACGCGGTCAACTGCGCGACCGTGTAATCGGCCCACTGCCCCGACAGACGCGGGTACTGGACCGGGAGACCCTGCCCTGTCGGCCCGTGGCAGCTCGCGCAGGCGGGTACGCCCTTCTCCGCGATGCCGCCTCGATAGATCTTCTGGCCGATCGGCACAGTCGCCGCATCGCGTGCGGTGCCGAGCTTCGTCGTCTGCGACCCGTAGTACGCGGCGACGTTGCGCATGTCGTCCGCGCTCAGCGCGCTCGCGAATCCGACCATCACCGCGCTGGTCCGCACCGGCCCCTTCGCGCCCGGCTGCGTCTTGAAGTCGTTCAACTGCTTGACCAGATATTCGGGATGCTGGCCGGCAAGCTTCGGGAAACTGCCCGACGCGCTATTGCCATCGGCACCGTGACACGATGCGCACACCTGCCCGGCAATCGCCTTGCCGCGGTCGAGATCCGGCTTTGCCGCCTCCGCCGCGTTTGCCTCCGCTACGAAACCTACGAACCCTGCTGCAACCTGAAGCACCATCAGAGACTTGCACAGTCGATTCATTCGCACACCCTGTTTCGTCTTGTGGGAATTTGAGGTTCTGCAAAAAACGACGGCGTTCAGTCTACCGCAGAAGCCACATAAAAGCGCGAGGCAGGCGCCCTGTGGCCTTCGGTAAAACCGCCGTATTGTACAATATCGTGTTGAAAGCTCCCGCGCCTATCGGGGCTACCCCGCCTCCACCAAGCGGCTCGCGCCGCCCGTCCTTCCGGTTCCCATGGCCTTTCTGCTCCATCAAGCCCGCTTCTACACGACCGTCAACCATCTGCGCGACCTGCCGCCGACGGTCCAGCCGGAAATCGCGTTCGCGGGCCGCTCGAATGCCGGCAAGTCGACGGCGATCAACGTGCTGTGCAACCAGAAGCGGCTGGCCTTCGCGTCGAAGACGCCCGGCCGCACGCAGCATATCAACTACTTCTCCGTCGGCCCGGCCGCCGAGCCCGTCGCGAATCTCGTCGACCTGCCCGGCTACGGCTACGCGGAAGTGCCCGGCGCCGCCAAGGCCCACTGGGAAATGCTGCTGTCGTCCTACCTGGCAACCCGCTCGCAGCTTTGCGGCCTGATTCTGATGATGGATTCGCGCCGCCCGCTGACCGACCTCGATCGCCGCATGATCGAGTGGTTCGTACCGACCGGCAAGCCGATCCACACGCTGCTGACGAAGTGCGACAAATTGACGCGGCAAGAAAGCATCAATGCGCTGCGGACCACGCAAAAGGGGCTCGATGCGTATCGTGACCAGGGCGTCCAGGGCAAGCTGACGGTCCAGCTGTTCTCCGCGATGAAGCGCACGGGGCTCGACGAGGCGCACGAACTGATCGAGAGCTGGGTGCGGCCGTCCGCCGCCGACGAAAAAAGCGAGCCTGTAGCACAATGATCGGGCAACGCGCGGCCGGGATCGGCGGCGCGCACCTGACGGCGCCTGCGGATTCGGCCGGCTCATAAAAAAACCCGCCGTTGAACGGCGGGTCAAACAGCCTAATCGAAAAACGACAGGCACCCGCTCAGGGAGGAGAAGCGGGGAGCTGCACGCGACGCGTGCCGCTCGATCGCTATCATATACCAACGCTCCCGAAAATGACCGAAGGGTTCCGTAAGGTCCTTCTTGCCCTGATTTCTACCCAATCGCCATGAGCTTTCATCCGCTTCATCGTCCGCGCCGGATGCGCCGCGACGACTTCTCCCGGCGCCTGATGCGCGAAAACCGCCTGACCACCGACGACCTGATCTATCCGGTATTCGTCGTCGAAGGCACCAACGAACGGCAGCCGGTGCCGTCGATGCCCGGCGTCGAACGCGTGTCCGTCGATCTGCTGATGCATGTCGCCGAGCAATGCGTCGAACTCGGCGTGCCTGTGCTGTCGCTGTTCCCGGCCATCGAGCCGTCGGTGAAAACGCCTGACGGCCGCGAGGCAGCCAACCCGGAAGGCCTGATCCCGCGTGCGGTGCGCGAGCTGAAGAAGCGCTTCCCCGAACTCGGCGTGCTGACCGACGTCGCACTCGATCCGTACACGAGCCACGGCCAGGACGGCGTGCTCGACGAGAACGGCTACGTGATCAACGACGACACGATCGAGATCCTGATCGATCAGGCACGCGCACAGGCGGAAGCCGGCGTCGACATCGTCGCGCCGTCGGACATGATGGACGGCCGCATCGGCGCAATCCGCGAGATGCTGGAAAGCGACGGCCATATCCATACGCGCATCATGGCCTATTCGGCCAAGTTCGCATCGGCGTTCTATGGCCCGTTCCGCGACGCGGTCGGCTCGGCGTCCAACCTGGGCAAGGGCAACAAGATGACCTACCAGATGGATCCGGCGAACAGCGACGAAGCGTTGCGCGAAGTGCGCCTCGACATCGACGAGGGCGCCGACATGGTGATGGTCAAGCCCGGCATGCCGTATCTCGACATCGTGCGCCGGGTGAAGGACGAGTTCCGCTTCCCGACCTACGTGTACCAGGTGAGCGGCGAATACGCGATGCTGAAGGCCGCAGCGATGAACGGGTGGCTCGACCACGACAAGGTCGTGCTCGAATCGCTGCTCGCGTTCAAGCGTGCGGGCGCCGACGGCGTGCTCACGTACTTCGCACTCGACGCCGCACGCCTCCTGAAAGCGCAGCGCTGAACCACGCGCCGGCAGCGCGACGAAAAACGGCGGGACACTTCAGTGTCCCGCCGTTTTCGTTTGCAGTCGGTGGACAAGCCACCGACAAGCGTGCGCTACACCGTTGGTACCGCCGCGCGATCGAGACTGCGCAGAAACGTCTCGGCCGCCTGATAGCCGACCACACGGCCGATTTCGTTGCCGTTGCGATCGAAGAAGATGATGCCGGGCGGCCCGAACAGGTTGAAGCGCTTGAGCAGCGCCTGGTCGTCCGGATTGTTCGCGGTGACGTCCGCACGTACCAGATGAAGCTGCGCGAGCCGCGTCTGCACGCGTGAATCCGTGAACGTCAGATGCTCCATCTCCTTGCAGCTCACGCACCAGTCGGCGTAGAAGTCGAGCATCACGGGCTGGCCCGACGTCTTCAGCAGCGTGTCGAGTTCGCCGCTGGAGCGCACCGAAGCGAACGCCGGCCCCTGCTGCCCGGCAGCCGCACCGGCTGCCGACACATCGCCCGACGCGACCGTGCGCGCAGCAAGGACAGCCAGCGGCTTCACGGGGTCGTTGGAGCCCGCTGCAAGACCGACCAGCAGCGTCGCCGCCCAGATCGCGAGCGCGGCGCCGAGGCCACGGCCGAGGCGGCGCCAGATCGACGCGGCGCCGGCATGCGGCGTGAACAGGCCAAGCGCCGCGGCCGCGATGAGCAGCCACAACGCGGCGAGCACCATCTTCAGGCCGCCGGCCAGCACCGGCCACACGATCCACAGCGCGGCCGCGAGCAGCACGATGCCGAAGAACACCTTCACGCCGTCCATCCATGCACCTGCGCGCGGCAGCACCGTACCCGCACCGATGCCGACCACGAGCAACGGCACGCCGAGCCCCAGCCCCATCGCGAACAGCGCGGCACCGCCGAGCAGCGCATTGCCCGTGTGTGCGATGAAAGCGAGCACCGCGAACAGCGGCGCCGTCATGCATGCGCCGACCACCAGCGCGGACAACGCGCCCATCGCGGCAACCGCAACGAAGTGACCGCCCTGTCGCGCGCTCGACACTTCGGCTGCACCGTTCTGCCAGCGCGCGGGCAGCGCGATGTCCTTGCCCGAAATCAGCGACACCGCGAACGCGGTGAGCAGCACGCCGAACGCGCCGAGCACCCAAGGGTTCTGCAGCCACGCGCCGAGGCTCTGGCCGACCAGCGCCGCGGCAATGCCTAGCACCGTATAGACGAGCGCCATGCCGACCACGTACGTCAGCGACAGCGCAAAGCCACGCGCATGCGTCGCGCGCGTGCCCTGGCCGATGATGATCGCCGACACGATCGGGATCATCGGGTACGAACACGGCAGGAGGCTCAGCACGACGCCCGCGACGAAATACAGCGCGACGATCGTGAAGAAGCCGTGCCCCTCGAGCAGCGACTGCGCGAAATCGGCGCTCGTGACCTTGTCGAACCAACTGCCCTCGGCAGCCGCATCGCCGGAAGACGAGGCCGCACCCAGTGCGGCGCCGTCGACCTTCACGACGTGCTCGGCGGGCGGATAGCAGATCCCTTCGTCGGCGCAGCCCTGCGACGTCACCGCGAGCTCGAACGGCCCCGACGCCTGCTTAACGGGCACGTGAACGACGACTTCGTCGCGGTAGGTCTCGACGTTCTTCTGGAACGTCTGGTCGAACTTCACATGGCCGGCGGGGAACTGCGGCTCGCCGAGCGTCGCCTGCCCGCGCTTCACCGCGAACGCGAACCGCTCGCGGTACAGGTAATAGCCGTTGGCGACCTTGAAGCGAACGTCCACCTGCCCCGGCGATTCGCTCGCGCTGAACTTGAACGCCACCGACGGATCGAGGAAATCGTCGGCCGCACGCGCGACCGACAGGCCGCCGCCCAGCGCGAGCATGAACGACAACAGGACTGCGAGGAACCGCAGCGCGCGCACGCGCACGGAAAGCGCCATACCGTTAAACATGAAATAGACGTTGAGTTTCGCTGGTCACCCACTGGCCGTAAGCGGCCGAGGCCGTCGCCTGCCACGAGACGATTTCAGGTGTCTCGTATGGATGATGCTCGAGAATAAATCGTTCCAGTTCGAGCGCCCGCACGGGGCTCGTCTTGAACAGCAACTGGATCTCGTCGGCCGTTTCGACCTTGCCCTGCCAGTGATAGCGCGACCTGATCGCACCGAGCTCCGACACACACGCGGCAAGCCGCGCATCGAGCGCACCGGCGGAAAGCGCTTCGGCGGTCGCGGCATCGGGCACCGTCGTCAGCATCAGCACCACTATCATCCGCGCCCTCCTGGCTGGTCTATCGGCACCTGACTCCTGCCGACGCACATTGCCCACCCGGGAGCGCACCGGCTGCCCCGTATCGTAGCGCAGCCCGCGCAACGCTGCCGGCACCACCCTGCGACAATCGATCGCAGCCGCCGCTTCAAAAACAAAAAGGGCCAAGCAATTGCTCGGCCCCTTTCAGATACTGCTGCGTACCGGAAGCTTATTCAGCTTCTTGCACGTTTTCCGTTTCGTCGACTTCCGGACGATCGAGCAGTTCGACCAGTGCCATCGGTGCGTTGTCGCCCACGCGGAAGCCGAACTTCAGCACGCGCAGGTAGCCGCCCGGACGGTTCGCGAAACGCGGACCGAGCACGTCGAACAGCTTCGCCACCGAGTCACGATCGCGCAGGCGGTTGAACGCCAGGCGACGGTTTGCCAGCGACGGCTTCTTGCCGAGCGTGATCAGCGGCTCGACGACTTTACGGAGTTCCTTCGCCTTCGGCAGCGTCGTCTTGATGACTTCGTGCTCGATCAGCGAGTTGGACATGTTACGGAGCATAGCCAGACGGTGGCTGCTCGTGCGGTTCAGTTTCCGCAGACCATGACGATGGCGCATTTCAGTTTCCTTGATTCAAAGTTTTGATCCAGCTCTTCTATCGCACCTCGATGGGTGCACGGGCCGGTAACGAAAAAAGCAAGATGCGGATTTTAAAGGAAAATCCGCATCTTTGCCAACTACAGCAACAGCAGCGCTACAAGCGGGCTTACTTGTCGAGACCAGCCGGCGGCCAGTTTTCGAGCTTCATGCCCAGCGTGAGACCGCGCGAAGCGAGCACTTCCTTGATCTCGTTGAGCGACTTGCGACCGAGGTTCGGCGTCTTCAGCAGCTCGTTTTCCGTGCGCTGGATGAGATCGCCGATGTAGTAGATGTTCTCGGCCTTCAGGCAGTTCGCCGAACGAACCGTCAGCTCGAGATCGTCCACCGGACGCAGCAGGATCGGATCGATCTGCGGTGCACGCGACGGCGCTTCGGCTGCCGTTTCCGTGCCTTCCAGCGCCGCGAACACGGACAGCTGGTCGACCAGGATGCGGGCCGATTGACGGATCGCTTCTTCCGGCGTGATCACACCGCTCGTTTCGATGTTCATCACGAGCTTGTCGAGGTCGGTACGCTGCTCGACACGTGCGCTTTCGACCGCATAGCTCACGCGGCGAACCGGCGAGAACGATGCGTCGAGGACGATGCGGCCGATGATCTTGGCCGTGTCTTCGCCGTAGCGACGGACGTTGCCGGGCACATAGCCGCGACCCTTTTCGATCTTGATCTGAACGTCGAGCTTGCCACCCTTCGACAGGTGCGCAATCACGTGATTCGGGTTGATGACTTCGCAGTCGTGAGCCAGCTCGATATCGCCGGCCGTGACAACGCCTTCACCTTCCTTGCGCAGCGTAACCGTCACTTCGTCACGGTTATGCAGCTTGAACACCACGCCCTTCAGGTTCAGCAGCAGGTTGACGACGTCTTCCTGCACGCCATCCAGCGTCGAGTACTCGTGCACCACGCCCGCGATCGTCACTTCGGTCGGCGCGTAGCCAACCATCGACGACAGCAGCACGCGGCGAAGCGCATTGCCCAAGGTATGGCCGTAACCGCGTTCGAACGGTTCCATGACCACCCTCGCGTGGTTCTCGCCCAGCGATTCCACGGCGATGATCTTGGGTTTCAGCAAACTGGTTTGCATGGGCTTTCCTTTTCAATACCCTCGGCTCGTTACACCGATAAGGCTGACCGGTAACAACCAGAAAATAAACAGCCGAGGCCCCTCCTTGCGCAACGCAATCGGGGTACCTCGGCCGTCAATCGGATTAACGCGAATACAATTCGACGATCAGGCTTTCGTTGATGTCGCCTGCGATTTCAGCGCGTTCCGGCATTTGCTTGAACGTGCCTTCGAACTTCTTCGCATCGACTGCAACCCAGCTCGGCATGCCGCCTTGCTCGGCCAGCGACAGCGCTTCGACGATACGCGCTTGCTTCTTCGCCTTTTCGCGGATCGCGACGATGTCACCCGCCTTCACTTGCTGCGACGGGACGTTTGCGACGACGCCGTTCACGGTGATCGACTTGTGGCTCACCAGCTGACGCGCTTCAGCGCGGGTCGAGCCGAAGCCCATGCGATACACGACGTTGTCGAGGCGCGACTCGAGCAGTTGCAGCAGGTTTTCACCCGTGTTGCCCTTGCGGCGGTCGGCTTCAGCGAAGTAGCGACGGAACTGACGCTCCAGCACGCCGTAAATGCGCTTGACCTTCTGCTTTTCACGCAGCTGCGTACCGTAGTCGGACGTACGTGCGCCCGAGGTACGGCCGTGCTGGCCCGGCTTGCTGTCGAGCTTGCACTTGTCGGCGAGCGAGCGGCGCGCGCTCTTCAGGAACAGGTCGGTGCCTTCACGGCGGGACAGCTTGGCCTTAGGGCCGATATAACGTGCCACTTTGCATTCCTTTATCAATCAGTCACGCGGATCGAAATCCGCGCTAGTTCGCTCCCTTTGGGGCGAACGGTGGGCTTAGTCAATCAAAAAAGCAACGCCCGTCGACGCTACGCGGCGACAGGCAATGTGCCAGCACGAACGTGCCAGCACATCTTTAGATACGACGACGCTTCGGCGGACGGCAGCCGTTGTGCGGAATCGGGGTGACATCCGAAATCGCGGTGATCTTGATGCCGAGGCCGTGCAGTGCGCGCACTGCCGACTCACGACCCGGGCCCGGGCCCTTGATCCGCACTTCCAGATTCTTCACGCCGTATTCCATCGCGACGCGGCCAGCCGACTCGGCTGCGACCTGGGCAGCGAACGGCGTCGATTTGCGCGAGCCCTTGAAGCCCTGACCGCCCGACGTCGCCCATGCCAGTGCGTTGCCTTGGCGATCGGTGATCGTGATGATCGTGTTGTTGAACGACGCGTGAACGTGAACCACGCCTTCAGCGACGTTCTTCTTAACCTTCTTGCGAACGCGTTGCGCCGCGGTGTTCGAAGCCTTAGCCATTACGTTTTCCTGTAACTGTCAGTTCCGCTTACTTCTTCAGCGCTTGCGCTGCACGACGCGGACCCTTGCGAGTACGTGCGTTCGTACGCGTACGCTGACCGCGCATCGGCAGGCCCTTGCGATGACGAACACCACGGTAGCAACCGAGGTCCATCAGGCGCTTGATGTTCATCGTCACTTCACGGCGCAGATCGCCTTCGACGACAAACTTGCCCACTTCTTCACGCAGCTTTTCCAAGTCTGCGTCGGTCAAGTCCTTGACCTTCTTCGAAAAATCGACGCCAGCTGCCACGCAGATGCTGCGCGAACGGGTGCGGCCGATACCGAAGATAGCCGTCAGGCCAATCTCGGTATGCTGGTGATTCGGGATGTTAACCCCTGCGATACGAGCCATTGTTTTTCCTCAAACAAAAAGCGCAAACAAACGCGCGGTCAGCCTTGGCGCTGCTTGTGGCGCGGATCCGAGCTGCAGATCACGCGAACGACGCCTTTGCGCTTGATGATCTTGCAATTGCGGCAAATGCGCTTAACCGATGCCATCACTTTCATGATAATACCCTTTTTTCAAATCACTTCGCCCGGAACACGATCCGCGCACGAGACAGATCGTAAGGCGTCAATTCAACCGTCACCTTGTCGCCCGGGAGAATGCGGATGTAGTGCATCCGCATCTTTCCGGAGATATGCCCCAACACGACATGGCCGTTTTCCAGCTTCACGCGGAAGGTCGCATTCGGGAGGTTTTCGATCACCTCGCCCTGCATCTGGATTACATCGTCTTTGGCCATAGTCCTTATTAACGCATTGGGATGTTGCCGCCCTTGAAGTTAGCCTTCTTGAGCAGTGACTCATACTGTTGCGACATAACGTACGACTGCACCTGCGCCATAAAGTCCATCGTGACGACGACAATGATCAGCAGCGACGTTCCACCAAAATAAAACGGCACGTTCCAGCGCAGCACCAGGAATTCCGGCAGCAGACACACGAAGACGATGTAGATCGCACCGGCCAGCGTCAGACGCGTGAGGATGCGGTCGATATATCGTGCGGTCTGATCGCCCGGACGGATACCCGGAACAAACGCGCCGCTCTTCTTCAGGTTGTCTGCGGTTTCCCTGCTGTTGAACACCAGTGCGGTGTAGAAGAAGCAGAAAAACACGATCGCCAGCGTGTACAGCAACACATAGACCGGCTGGCCCGGCTTCAGCGCTTCCGCAACGTTATGCAACGTGTTGGAAATCCAGCTTCCCGTCGGCTGACCGGTACTGAACCAGCCGAGAATCGTTGCCGGGAACAGAATGATCGACGATGCGAAGATCGGCGGAATCACACCCGACATGTTCAGCTTCAGCGGCAGATGCGACGACTGCCCACCGTAGATCTTGTTGCCGACCTGGCGCTTCGCGTAGTTCACGAGGATCTTGCGCTGCCCGCGTTCGATGAACACGACCAGGTAAGTCACCGCGGCAATCAGGACGACGATGATGATCGCCGAAATGATGCTCATCGAACCCGTACGCACCAGCTCGAACAACCCACCGACGGCATTCGGGAACCCTGCTGCGATCCCGCCGAAGATGATGATCGAGATACCGTTGCCCAGACCACGCTCGGTAATCTGCTCGCCGAGCCACATCAGGAACATCGTGCCGGTAACCAGCGTCACGACCGTCGTCAGACGGAACAGCATGCCGGGATCGGTGACGAGGCCCGGCTGGTTTTCCAGCGCAGCCGCGATACCGAACGCCTGGAAGGTCGCGAGCACGACGGTGAAATACCGTGTGTACTGCGTGATCTTCCGTTGCCCTGCCTGCCCTTCCTTCTTCAGCGCCTCGAGCTGCGGCGATACGATCGCCAGCAACTGCATGATGATCGACGCCGAAATGTACGGCATGATCCCCAGCGCAAAGATCGTGAAGCGGGAAAGCGCGCCACCCGAGAACATGTTGAACATGCCCAGGATGCCGCCCGCCTGGCTCTGGAACAGCTTAGCCAGTTGATCCGGATCGATGCCCGGCACGGGAATGTGCGCGCCGATGCGATAGACGATCAGCGCCAGGAGCAGGAACATCGCTCGCCGGCGCAGATCGCCGAATTTCGCCGTGCTTCGACCGGGTTTTGCAAGACTCGGGCTGTTAGCCAAGTACCTTCTCCGATGAATGCAAATGACGACGCGCTAGCGTGTCACTCGGCGAACGAACCGCCAGCCGCTTCGATCGCAGCACGCGCACCCTTGGTGGCACCGAGACCCTTCACGACGATCTTGCGCTTCAGTTCGCCCGTCGCGATGATCTTTGCGCTCTTCGTCAGCTCGCCGACCAGGCCGGCTTGCTTCAGTGCGAGCAGATCGATCTCATCGACCGGCAGCTTCTCGAGGTCGCCCAGGCGCACTTCACCGACGAATTCCTTCGTCAGCGACGTGAAGCCGCGCTTCGGCAGACGACGTTGCAGCGGCATCTGACCGCCTTCGAAACCGACTTTGTGGAAGCCGCCCGAACGCGATTTCTGACCCTTGTGACCACGGCCAGCCGTCTTGCCGAGGCCCGAACCGATGCCACGGCCGACGCGACGCTTGGCGTGCTTGGCGCCAGCTGCCGGCTTCAGGTTATTCAATTCCATATCAACTCCTTGATCCGTAGGGCCGCTTACGCGATGACCTTAACGAGGTACGAGACCTTGTTGATCATGCCGCGGACCGCCGGCGTGTCCTGAAGCTCGCTGACCGAGTTGAGTCGGCGCAGGCCCAGGCCACGCACGGTCGCGCGGTGCGATTCGCGGGTCCCGATCAGGCTCTTAACGAGCTGAACCTTGACAGTTTTTTCAGACATGGTGACCACCCGGGCTTAGCCCAAAATTTCTTCGACGGACTTGCCGCGCTTCGCCGCGATGTCTGCCGGGGTGGACTGCTTGCGCAGACCGTCCAGCGTGGCGCGAACGAGGTTGTACGGGTTCGTCGAACCGTGGCTCTTTGCCACGACGTTCTGAACGCCCATCACGTCGAACACTGCGCGCATCGGGCCGCCGGCGATCACGCCCGTACCTGCCTTCGCCGGAGCGAGGAGGACAGCGGATGCGCCATGCTTGCCGTGCACTTCGTGTTGCAGCGTGCCGTTCTTGAGCGGCACCTTGAACATGTTGCGGCGAGCTTGTTCCATTGCCTTCTGGACAGCGACCGGCACTTCCTTCGCCTTGCCCTTGCCCATACCGATGCGGCCATCGCCGTCGCCAACCACGGTCAGTGCGGCGAAGCCGAGAATACGGCCACCCTTCACGACCTTGGTCACGCGGTTGACCGAAATCATCTTTTCGCGAAGGCCGTCGTCGCGCTCGTCAGCCTGAACTTTCGCTTGCATCTTTGCCATGACGAATTCCTTCCTTAGAACTTGAGCCCAGCTTCGCGAGCTGCCTCAGCCAGCGCCTTGACGCGGCCGTGGTAGCGGAAGCCCGAGCGGTCGAAGGCGACGGATTCGATGCCGGCAGCCTTTGCCTTCTCGGCAATACGCTTGCCGATCAGCGTCGCGGCATTAACGTTGCCGCCCTTGCCCGACTTGTCGGCCAGTTCAGCGCGCACTTCTGCTTCGAGCGTCGACGCGCTGGCGAGCACCTTGGTGCCGCAGGGCGAGAACACTTGAGCGTAGATGTGCGTGTTCGTGCGATGCACGGCGAGACGCGCGACCTGCAGCTCAGCGATCTTGATACGCGTCTGGCGAGCGCGGCGCAGGCGAGATTGAGTCTTATCCATGATTGCGCACCCTTACTTCTTCTTCGTTTCTTTGAGGATCACAACCTCGTCGGAATAGCGCACGCCCTTGCCCTTGTACGGCTCCGGCGGACGGTAACCGCGAACTTCCGCAGCTACTTGACCGACTTGTTGCTTGTTGATCCCCTTGATCACGATTTCGGTTTGCGTCGGGGTTTCTGCCTTGACGCCTTCCGGCATCTGGTGCACCACCGGGTGCGAGAAACCCAGCGACAGGTTCAGCTTGTCGCCTTGCGCTTGCGCACGATAACCGACGCCAACCAGCGTCAGCTTGCGCTCGAAACCCTTGGTCACGCCGTGCACGGCATTCGCGATGATCGCGCGCATCGTGCCCGACAGTGCATTTGCTTCGCGGCTTTCGTCCACCGGCGACAGGTTCAGCGTGCCGTCGTTGTTCGCCACGTTCACGAGCGGATTGATCGCTTGCGTGATGGTGCCCAGCGGGCCCTTGACGGTGATCGCACCGTCGGCCAGCTTGACTTCCGCGCCTTGCAGCGCGATCGGGCTCTTACCTACTCGAGACATGTTTCTCTCTCCTCGGCTTTAAGCGACGTAGCAGATGACTTCGCCGCCGACGCCGGTAGCGCGCGCCTTGCGGTCGGTCATCACGCCCTTCGGCGTCGACACGATTGCCACGCCCAGGCCGTTCATGACCTGCGGAATGTCGTTACGGCCGCGGTACACGCGCAGACCAGGCTTCGACACGCGCTCGAGGCGTTCGATGACCGGGCGACCTGCGTAGTACTTCAGCGCGATATTCAGTTCGGACTTCGCACCTTCCGCCTTGACGGCGAAATCGTCGATGTAACCTTCGTCCTTCAGGACTTGTGCGATTGCAACCTTGACCTTCGACGAGGGCATCGCAACCGATACCTTCTCGACCATCTGCGCGTTGCGGATGCGAGTCAGCATATCGGCGATAGGATCACTCATGCTCATTTACGTTTCTCCTATTACCAGCTCGCCTTGGTCAGGCCAGGAATCTCGCCACGGAATGCGATTTCACGAATCTTGTTACGCGCGAGGCCGAATTTACGGAACGTGCCACGCGGACGGCCCGTGATCGCGCAGCGGTTACGCTGGCGGGTCGGGTTTGCGTTGCGGGGCAATTGCTGCAGCTCAAGGCGTGCTTCGTAGCGCTCTTCTTCCGACTTGCTTTGGTCTTCGACGATCGCCTTCAGCGCATCGCGCTTTGCTGCGAACTTCGCGACCAGGCGGGCGCGCTTCTTTTCACGTTCGATCAGTGCCAGTTTAGCCACGGTAACCTCAGTTTCTGAACGGGAACTTGAAGCTGGCGAGCAGAGCCTTTGCTTCGTCGTCGGTCTTCGCAGTCGTCGTGATGCTGATGTTCAGCCCACGCAGTGCGTCGATCTTGTCGTAGTCGATTTCGGGGAAAATGATCTGCTCTTTCACACCGATGTTGTAGTTGCCACGGCCATCGAAAGCACGACCCGACACGCCGCGGAAGTCACGCACGCGGGGCAGGGCAACCGTCACGAAACGGTCGAGGAATTCGTACATTGCACGGCCACGCAGCGTCACCATCGCGCCGATCGGGTAACCCTGGCGGATCTTGAAGCCTGCGATTGCCTTGCGTGCCTTCGTCACGACCGGCTTCTGACCAGCGATCTTCGTGAGGTCGCCAACGGCGTTCTCGATGATCTTCTTGTCAGCGATCGCTTCGCCAAGACCCATGTTCAGCGTGATCTTGGTGATGCGCGGCACTTCCATGACCGACTTGTAACCGAACTTCTCGATCAGGCCGGGCACAACCTTTTCTTTGTAAAACTCTTGAAAACGAGCCATTTTTTACTCCGCTGCGTCAGGCGCTCAGTACGGCACCGGTCGTCTTCAGGAAGCGAACCTTCTTGCCTTCCTCGACCTTGATGCCAACACGCGACGCCTTGCCATTCGCGTCGACCAGTGCGACGTTCGAAATATGCAGGGGCATCGTCTTCGCTTCCACGCCACCCGTCGTACCCTTCATCGGGTTCGGCTTCACATGCTTCTTGACGAGGTTGATACCTTCAACCGTCACATGCTCTGCACCGACAGCCAGCACGACGCCGCGCTTGCCCTTGTCCTTGCCAGTGACGACGATGACTTCGTCACCTTTGCGAATCTTGTTCATCGCGACTCCTTACAGCACTTCCGGCGCCAGCGAAACGATCTTCATGAATCGTTCGCTACGCAGCTCACGCGTCACCGGCCCGAAGATACGGGTGCCGATCGGCTCGAGCTTGTTATTCAAAAGCACAGCGGCGTTGCCGTCGAACTTGATCAGCGAGCCGTCTTGACGGCGCACGCCCTTGGCGGTGCGGACCACCACGGCGTTGTAAATTTCGCCTTTCTTCACGCGCCCGCGCGGCGTTGCCTCTTTGACGCTCACCTTGATGATGTCGCCAATGCCGGCATAACGACGCTTCGAGCCGCCGAGCACCTTGATGCACAGGACTTCACGTGCACCCGTGTTGTCGGCTACTTCGAGCCGAGATTCGGTCTGGATCATGGTTTGTCTTTCCCAACTTAATCCGGATGCACCACCATGATGCATTCGGTCAGTCTTGGTCCCGTCAGCCAATCGGCTGCTTGGGTTGGAACAGCAGCGACGGCAAACGAAACCCGCCATCGCAATTCGGTGAATCTTTCGGACAGGCAGGCGCCAGTCCGCTTCCCCCACCAACTTCGCCCGCGACGGGGCTCCCATAAAGAGGGAAGACCAGGATTATAACAAATAACCCTGGTCACGCAAGCAAAAACTTTGCGATTTCAAGCACTTCGTGGAGAAGTGCCCGTTACTGCCTACTGCGCTGCCCGCTTAGATGACGCGAGCTGCTTCGACGAGGCGCGACACCGTCCAGGCCTTCGTCTTCGAAACAGGACGAGTTTCCTGGATTTCGACGAGATCGCCTTCGTTGTAGGTGTTCGCTTCATCGTGCGCGTGGTACTTCTTCGAGCGCACGACATACTTGCCGTAGATCGGATGCTTGACGCGGTGCTCGATCAGCACGGTGACGGTCTTGTCCATCTTGTTGCTGACGACCCGACCGACCAGCGTCCGCTTCAGCGAGGTTTTCACGCTATCGTTCATTTCTGGTTCGCCTTCTGAGTCATGACGGTCCGCACACGTGCGATGTCGCGACGAACCTTCTTCAGCTGGCTCGTGTTCGTGAGCTGCTGAGTCGCGAGTTGCATGCGCAGGCCGAATTGCGCCTTCAGCAGGTCCGCCAGCTCCTTGTTGAGCGCGGCCTGGTCTTTCTGGAGAAGTTCGGAAGCCTTCATGTTTTCTCCTTAGGCGCCGAGCTGGCGCACGATGAATGCCGTCTTGAGCGGCAGCTTGGCTGCAGCCAGACGGAACGCTTCGCGTGCCAGTTCTTCGGTTACGCCGTCCATTTCATAGAGCATCTTGCCCGGCTGAATCTCGGCGACGTAGTACTCCGGGTTACCCTTACCGTTACCCATACGCACTTCGGCCGGCTTCTGCGAAATCGGCTTGTCCGGGAAGATCCGGATCCAGATGCGGCCGCCACGCTTGATGTGACGCGTCATTGCACGACGCGCCGCTTCAATCTGGCGTGCGGTCAAACGACCGCGACCGATCGCCTTCAGGCCGAATTCACCGAACGACACTGCGTTGCCGCGCGTCGCCTTGCCGGTGTTACGACCCTTCTGCTCTTTACGATACTTTCTGCGTTTCGGTTGCAGCATCGTTATTCTCCAGTCTTGCCGTCTTCGGGCTTGCCGGCGCCACGGCGCGGTGCGCCACGACGAGCACCCGGAGCGCCGCCTTCGCCGTCACGGCGCGGACGACGGTCGCCCGGACGCGCATTGCGACGCGGACGCTTGTCTTCGGCTACTTCTTCCACCACCGGTGCGTCGTTGCGGCCGAGCGTGTCGCCCTTGTAGACCCACACCTTGACGCCGATGATCCCGTAAGTCGTCTTCGCTTCCGAAGTCGCGTAGTCGATATCAGCACGCAGCGTGTGAAGCGGCACGCGACCTTCGCGATACCACTCCGTACGAGCGATTTCGATACCGTTCAGACGGCCTGCGCTCATGATCTTGATGCCTTGGGCACCCAGACGCATCGCGTTCTGCATCGCACGCTTCATCGCGCGACGGAACATGATCCGGCGCTCGAGCTGTTGCGTGATCGAGTCAGCGATCAGCTGAGCATCGGTTTCCGGCTTGCGGATTTCTTCGATGTTGACGTGAACCGGCACGCCCATGCGGCGTTGCAGTTCCGTCTTCAGCTGTTCGATATCCTCGCCCTTCTTGCCGATGACCACGCCCGGACGCGAGCTGTAAATCGTGATGCGCGCGTTCTTCGCCGGACGCTCGATGACCACCCGACCGACCGAAGCGTTCTTCAGCTTCTTCTTCAGGTATTCACGAACACCGATGTCTTCCTGCAGCATCGCCGCGAAATTGTTGTTGTTCGCGTACCAACGCGAAGCCCAATTGCGGCTGACAGCCAGGCGGAAGCCAGTCGGATGAATTTTCTGTCCCATCGTATGGCTCCTTAATTCCCGACCGTCACAGTGATGTGACAGGATTGCTTCTCGATGCGGTTACCGCGGCCCTTGGCGCGCGCGGTGAAACGCTTGAGCGATGCAGCCTTGTCGACGTAGATGCTCTTGATCTTGAGCTCGTCGATATCAGCGCCTTCGTTGTGCTCCGCATTCGCGATTGCCGACAGCACAACCTTCTTCACGATGCCAGCCGCCTTCTTCGGCGAGAACGTCAGAACGTTCAGCGCCTTGTCGACCGGCAAACCGCGGATCTGGTCAGCCACAAGGCGCGTTTTCTGCGCCGAGATGCGGGCACCGCGATGAATTGCTTTCACTTCCATCTTGATTGCCCCTTATTTCTTGGCCTTCTTGTCGGCTGCGTGACCCTTGAACGTACGGGTCAGTGCGAACTCGCCAAGCTTGTGGCCGACCATGTTTTCCGAGATGTACACCGGAACGTGTTGACGGCCGTTGTGAACAGCGATCGTCAGGCCGATGAAATCCGGCAGAATCGTCGAGCGACGCGACCAGGTCTTGATCGGCTTTTTGTCGCGCGAAGCTGCAGCCGCCTCAACTTTCTTCAGCAAATGGGCGTCGCAGAACGGACCTTTTTTAACAGAACGTGCCATTGCCTACTCCTTAACGCTTGTGACGGCGCTGGACGATCATCGTCGTCGTGCGCTTGTTGCTGCGGGTGCGGTAACCCTTAGCCGGCGTACCCCACGGGCTCACCGGGTCGCGACCTGCAGCCGTCTTGCCCTCACCACCACCGTGCGGGTGATCAACCGGGTTCATCGCAACGCCACGCACCGTCGGGCGGATACCGCGCCAGCGGTTCGCGCCAGCCTTGCCGATCTGGCGCAGGCTATGCTCTTCGTTGCCGACTTCACCGATCGTTGCACGGCACTCGATGTGCACGCGGCGGATTTCGCCCGAACGCAGACGAACCTGCGCGTAGACGCCTTCACGTGCGAGCAGCATGGCCGACGTACCAGCCGAACGCGCCATTTGCGCGCCCTTGCCCGGCAGCATCTCGATGCAGTGGATCGTCGTACCGACCGGAATGTTGCGGATCGGCAGCGTGTTGCCTGCGCGGATCGGCGCTTCCGAACCCGACATCAGCTGTTGGCCGACGGTCAGGCCCTTCGGGGCGATGATGTAGCGACGTTCGCCGTCTGCGTAGAGCACCAGCGCGATGTTCGCGCTACGGTTCGGGTCGTACTCGAGACGCTCGACCTTTGCCGGGATGCCATCCTTCGTGCGACGGAAATCGACGATACGATAGTGTTGCTTGTGACCACCACCCTTGTGACGCGTGGTGATACGGCCATTGTTGTTACGGCCGGCGGTCGAGCTCTGCGAGTCGAGCAGTGCCGCGAACGGCTTGCCCTGGTGCAGGTTCTTGTTGACCACCTTGACCATCGCGCGGCGACCCGGCGATGTCGGCTTAACTTTAACGATTGCCATGATTACTTGGCCTCCGCTTCAAAGTTGATTTCCTGGCCGGGCTTCAGGCAAACGTACGCCTTCTTCACGTCCTTGCGGCGGCCCATCGAACGGCCAAAGCGCTTTTGCTTGCCCTTCTGAACCAGCACGTTGACGGAATCAACTTCAACCTTGAACAGCAGCTCGACAGCCGCCTTCACTTCCTGCTTCGTGGCATCCGGTGCGACTTCGAACACGACTTGCTCGTTCTTGTCGGCAACCAGCGTCGCCTTTTCCGAGATCACCGGTGCGAGCAGGACCTGCATCAAACGATGATCGTTCTTGCGAATCTCGCTCATGACAGCAACTCCTCGATCTGGGCGACCGCAGCCTTCGTGACCAGCACTTTCTTGAAGTAGATCAGCGACAGCGGGTCAGCGTAGCGCGGCTCGACAATTGCCACGTGCGGCAGGTTGCGCGATGCCAGGTACAGGTTTTCGTCAACCGTGTCGGTGATGATCAGCACGGAGTCGAGACCCATGGTCTTGAATTTGTCGGCCAGCAGCTTGGTCTTCGGCGCTTCGAGGATGATGTCCTCGACGACCGACAGACGGCCTTCACGGGCCAGCTGCGAGAAGATCGAGCAGAGACCTGCGCGATGCATCTTCTTGTTGACCTTGTGCGAGAAGTTTTCTTCCGGCGAATTCGGGAAGATACGACCACCGCCACGCCACAGCGGGCTCGACGACATACCGGCACGAGCACGGCCCGTACCCTTCTGGCGCCACGGCTTCTTGGTCGTGTGCTTGACTTGCTCACGGTCCTTCTGTGCGCGGTTACCCTGGCGAGCATTCGCCTGGTAAGCGACGACGACCTGGTGGATCAGCGCTTCGTTGTAGTCACGACCGAACACGACGTCCGATGCGTTGACCACTGCACCTTCCTGACCATTTTCGTTCAGGAGCTTGAGTTCCATTATTTCGCCCCCTTGGTCTTGACGGCCGGCGTCACGAAGACCTTGCCGCCCTTCGCGCCCGGAATCGCACCCTTCACGAGCAGCAGCTTGCGCTCTGCGTCGATACGAGCGATTTCGAGGTTCTGCACCGTCACCGTCACGTCACCCATGTGACCCGTCATGCGTTTACCCGGGAAAACACGACCCGGATCCTGCGCCATACCGATCGAGCCCGGCACGTTGTGCGAGCGCGAGTTACCGTGCGTCGCACGGCCGGAGGAGAAGTTGTAACGCTTGATCGTACCGGCGTAGCCCTTACCGATCGACACGCCTTGCACGTCGACCTTCTGGCCCACTTCGAAAAGATCAGCACCGACCACGGCGCCATTCGACAGCTCAGCTGCCTTGGCCGCGTCAATGCGGAATTCCTTGAGGATTTCACCGGCTTCGACACCGGCTTTGGCGAGATGACCTGCCAGCGGCTTCGTCACGCGCGATGCACGACGGGAGCCGAATGCAACCTGCACGGCCGTGTAGCCGTCGGTTTCAACAGTCTTGATCTGCGTCACGCGGTTGTCCGACACGTCCAGCACGGTGACAGGAATCGAATCCCCTTCAGCCGTGAAGATACGGGTCATGCCAACCTTGCGACCTACGAGTCCAAGGCTCATCATTTTCTCCATTCCCGACTGCGATTGGTCGGGGCTGATTTACAAAATGCCGGGCACGCAAGGCCCAACTTTTTTACGCGAATACGCGAAAAGCCAAGCAGTATAGCCCAACTTCTCGATTTCCGCAAGCAATACAAAGACTTAGCGCCACCCGGCAAGCCGGAAGGCGCCGAAAGCCTTACTGCAGCTTGATTTCCACGTCGACGCCAGCCGGCAGGTCGAGCTTCATCAGCGCGTCAACCGTCTTGTCGGTCGGATCGACGATGTCCATCAGGCGCTGGTGGGTACGGATTTCGAGCTGATCGCGCGACGTCTTGTTGACGTGCGGCGAACGCAGGATGTCAAAACGCTGAATGCGCGTCGGCAGCGGCACCGGGCCACGGACGATTGCGCCAGTCCGCTTCGCGGTATCGACGATTTCGGCAGCCGATTGATCGATCAGACGATAGTCGAAAGCCTTCAGGCGAATGCGGATTTTCTGTTGCTGCATGACGATTCCTTGAAAAGAGCGAGGCGATGTTGCACCGCCGGACACTAAAAGAACGCGAAACCTGCTGCCTGCGGGGAGCGAAGCGACAGGTTCCGAACGGTACTTCCACTGCTAAGCCCGCGATTCTACACGAAAAATCGGAGAGGTGGTGCGGGTTTGTCAATGTGCGGACGGCACGCCATAAAGAAAAACCGGGTGCCAGCGCAAGCTGAACACCCGGTTTCGACGGTACAACTGCATACCGCAGGATCGCGGGTCCCGGAAGGACCCGCGGATCGTCGATCTTAGTCGAGGATCTTGGCGACGACGCCAGCGCCGACCGTACGGCCGCCTTCACGGATTGCGAAGCGCAGACCTTCTTCCATCGCGATCGGAGCAATCAGCTTCACCGTGATCGACACGTTGTCGCCCGGCATCACCATTTCCTTGTCCTTCGGCAGCTCGATCGAGCCCGTCACGTCCGTCGTACGGAAGTAGAACTGCGGACGGTAGTTGTTGAAGAACGGCGTGTGACGGCCGCCTTCGTCCTTGCTCAGCACGTACACTTCAGCCGTGAAGTGCGTGTGCGGCGTGATCGAACCCGGCTTCGCCAGAACCTGGCCACGCTCCACGTCTTCACGCTTCGTACCGCGCAGCAGGATACCGACGTTGTCGCCTGCCTGACCTTGGTCCAGCAGCTTGCGGAACATTTCAACGCCCGTGCAGGTCGTCTTCACCGTCGGCTTGATACCGACGATTTCGATTTCCTCGCCGACCTTCACGATGCCGCGCTCGACACGACCCGTCACCACCGTACCACGGCCCGAGATCGAGAACACGTCTTCCACCGGCATCAGGAACGCGCCGTCAACTGCACGCTCCGGCGTCGGGATGTACGTGTCCAGCGCATCTGCCAGGCTCATGATCGCCACTTCGCCCAGCTCGCCCGTGTCGCCTTCCAGCGCCAGCTTGGCCGAACCCTTCACGATCGGCGTGTCGTCGCCCGGGAAGTCGTACTTCGACAGGAGTTCGCGAACTTCCATCTCGACCAGCTCGAGCAGTTCAGCGTCGTCCACCATGTCGCACTTGTTCAGGAACACGATGATGTACGGAACGCCAACCTGACGCGCCAGCAGGATGTGCTCACGCGTTTGCGGCATCGGGCCGTCTGCTGCCGAGCAAACCAGGATCGCGCCGTCCATCTGCGCTGCGCCCGTGATCATGTTCTTCACATAGTCAGCGTGGCCCGGGCAGTCGACGTGTGCGTAGTGGCGGTTAGCCGTTTCGTACTCGACGTGTGCCGTGTTGATCGTGATGCCGCGTGCCTTTTCTTCCGGTGCCGCGTCGATCTGGTCGTACGCCTTCGCTTCGCCGCCGAACTTCTTCGTCAGAACCGTCGTGATCGCTGCCGTCAGCGTCGTCTTGCCGTGGTCAACGTGACCAATCGTACCAACGTTCACGTGCGGCTTGGTCCGCTCGAATTTACCTTTTGCCATGATTCTCTTCTTTCAAAAATTATCGATTGAGATAGCGAATTACTTCGACTTCGCGCTGATGATCGCATCAGCAACGTTGCGCGGAGCTTCAGCGTAGTGCTTGAACTCCATCGTGTACGTTGCACGACCTTGCGTCAGCGAGCGCAGCGACGTCGAATAGCCGAACATTTCCGACAGCGGTACTTCGGCGCGCACGATCTTGCCGCCGCCAACCATGTCTTCCATGCCCTGGACGATACCGCGACGGCCCGACAGGTCGCCCATCACGTTGCCCATGTAGTCTTCCGGCGTCTCGACTTCGACAGCCATCATCGGCTCGAGGACGACCGGGTTCGCCTTGCGCATTGCTTCCTTGAACGCCATCGAACCGGCCATGCGGAACGCGTTTTCGTTCGAGTCAACGTCGTGGTACGAACCGAACGTCAGGTGAACCTTCACGTCGACGACCGGGAAGCCGGCCAGCACGCCCGACTTCAGCGTGTCCTGGATACCCTTGTCGACCGCCGGGATGTATTCACGCGGAATCACACCACCCTTGATCTCGTCGAAGAACTCGTAGCCCTTGCCTTGTTCGTTCGGCTCGAGCGTGATGACCGCGTGACCGTACTGGCCGCGACCACCCGACTGCTTGACGAACTTGCCGTCGACGTCCTTCGCCGTCGAACGGATCGTTTCGCGGTATGCAACCTGCGGCTTGCCGACGGTCGCTTCCACGCCGAATTCACGCTTCATCCGGTCGACCAGAATTTCGAGGTGGAGCTCGCCCATGCCCGAAATGATGGTCTGGCCCGACTCTTCGTCGGTCTGCACGCGGAACGACGGATCTTCCTGTGCCAGACGGTTCAGCGCCAAGCCCATCTTTTCCTGGTCAGCCTTGGTCTTCGGCTCGACAGCCTGCGAAATCACCGGCTCCGGGAACACCATGCGCTCGAGCACGATCGGGTTTGCCGGATCGCACAGCGTGTCGCCGGTGGTCGCTTCCTTCAGGCCGACCGCAGCAGCGATGTCGCCTGCACGGACTTCCTTGATTTCTTCACGCTGGTTCGCGTGCATCTGCAGAATACGGCCGAGGCGTTCCTTCTTGCCCTTGGTCGAGTTCAGCAGCGTGTCGCCCGAGTTGACGACGCCCGAGTACACACGGAAGAAGATCAGCTGGCCGACGAACGGGTCGGTCATGATCTTGAACGCGAGCGACGAGAACTTCTCGTCGTCCGACGCCTTGCGCTCAGCTTCTTCACCGTTTTCGAGCTCGCCCTTGACCGGCGGGATGTCGACCGGCGACGGCAGGAAGTCGATCACGGCGTCGAGCATACGCTGCACGCCCTTGTTCTTGAACGCGGTACCGCACAGCATCGGCTGGATTTCGCACGCGATCGTACGGTCACGCAGCGCCTTGACGATGTCGGCTTCCGGCAGATCGCCTTCTTCCAGGTACTTGTTCATCAGGTCTTCGCTGGCTTCAGCAGCCACTTCGACCATCTTTTCGCGCCATTCCTTGCAGGTCTCTGCGAGCTCGGCCGGGATGTCGACGTAGTCGAACTTCGTGCCTTGCGACGCTTCGTCCCAAATGATCGCCTTCATCTTGATCAGGTCGACGACGCCCTTGAAGTTTTCTTCCGCGCCGATCGGCACCACGACCGGAACCGGGTTCGCCTTCAGGCGCAGACGGAGCTGGTCGTAGACCTTGAAGAAGTTCGCGCCGGTACGGTCCATCTTGTTGACGAACGCAAGACGCGGCACCTTGTACTTGTTAGCCTGGCGCCACACCGTTTCCGACTGCGGCTGCACGCCGCCCACTGCGCAGTACACCATGCACGCGCCGTCGAGCACGCGCATCGAACGCTCCACTTCGATCGTGAAGTCGACGTGGCCCGGAGTGTCGATGATGTTGATGCGGTGTTCCGGATAGTTGCCGCCCATGCCCTTCCAGAAGGCCGTGGTAGCAGCGGACGTGATCGTGATACCACGCTCCTGTTCCTGCTCCATCCAGTCCATCGTGGCTGCGCCGTCGTGGACTTCACCGATCTTGTGGTTCACACCGGTGTAAAACAGAATGCGCTCGGTCGTCGTCGTTTTGCCGGCGTCGATGTGAGCGCTAATACCGATATTGCGGTAGCGCTCGATAGGAGTCTTGCGAGCCACTTTGATCCTCTACTGGGATGACACGATGCAGCCCTGCTGCATCATGCTTCAACACAAACGGGCGAGGCGCCTGAAAAGCGCACCCGCCCGGAATTTATTTCCGCAAACAGCCCAGCCAGGCGCTTAGAAACGGAAATGCGAGAACGCGCGGTTGGCTTCTGCCATGCGGTGAACTTCATCGCGCTTCTTCATCGCGCCGCCACGGCCTTCGGCCGCTTCGGAGAGTTCACCTGCCAGGCGCAGAGCCATCGACTTCTCGCTGCGCTTCTTCGCAGCCTCACGCAGCCAGCGCATCGCCAATGCCATACGACGCGACGGGCGCACTTCGACCGGAACTTGATAGTTGGCACCACCAACGCGACGGCTCTTCACTTCGACCACCGGCTTGACGTTGTTGAGCGCAACCGTGAACACTTCCAGCGGGTCCTTGCCACCCTTGGTCTGGATCTGTTCGAATGCGCCATAAACGATGCGCTCTGCGACCGACTTCTTGCCGGACAGCATCAGCATGTTCATGAACTTGGCTACATCAACGTTACCGAACTTCGGATCCGGCAACACTTCCCGCTTGGGGACTTCGCGACGACGCGGCATGATTCTTCCTTTACTTGTTCAGTTGGAGCTGGTTCCAGCTCCGCGGCCACCAACAAACCCGATCACATCTTCACGACTAACCAGCTTGGCCGGGTGACCACTTACTCGACAGCACCGGCAATCCGGCACTCCCGCCTTGACCGCCCTGCGGCGATCCCTGATCAAAAACTGCTTACTTGGCAGCCTTTGCACGCTTCGCGCCGTACTTCGAGCGCGCTTGCTTACGGTCCTTGACGCCCTGGGTATCCAGCGAGCCGCGAACCATGTGGTAACGCACACCCGGCAAGTCCTTCACACGGCCGCCGCGGATCAGCACAACCGAGTGTTCCTGCAGGTTGTGGCCTTCACCGCCGATGTACGAAATCACTTCGAAGCCGTTCGTCAGACGAACCTTGGCGACCTTACGGAGTGCCGAGTTCGGCTTCTTCGGCGTCGTCGTGTACACACGGGTGCACACGCCGCGACGCTGGGGGCAGTCCTGCAGGGCCGGGCTCTTGCTCTTCGTCGTTTCCGACTGACGGCCTTTGCGAACCAGTTGGTTGATGGTTGGCATTGTTTATTCCTGAAATTGAACAAAATCTGCACATCGATTTCGGGCAAAGCGAGAATCGGCGCACAGTTGACTTCCGAACCGGCGAAACGGGTGCGAGCTTTCGAACGCAACTCGGCCCACCGAATACCGGAACCCAGCATCATATTCCGGAAATACCAACTAAGTCAACGGCTTGCGTGATTCGTCGGCCGGACGCGTGGTTTACCGGAAGGGTCGGAACGCCTGTGTCAGGCAGACTCGACGACGTCGATGATCTCGTCGCCGAAGCGCTCCAGCTTGCGCACCCCCATGCCGGGGATATGGCGCAGGTCGTCGATCGTCTCCGGCGCGTTGCGTGCGATCTCGGCGAGCGTCGCGTCGTGGAAGATCACGTAGGCCGGCACGCCGTCTGTCTTCGCCGTTTCCGCGCGCCACGCGCGCAGCGCATCCCACCTTGCGCGCTCGCGCGTGCCCATGCCGGCGGTCGGGTCGACGCGCGTGCCGCTGCGGCCCGACGACTGGCGCGTGCGCTGCGGCTTCACATAGCGGCGCAGCGTGACCTTCTCCTCGTTCTTCAACACCGGCTTCGCGGCCTCGGTCAGCACGAGCGCACCGAAGCCGCCGTGATCGACGGCCAGGTAGCCGTACGCGACGAGCTGCCGAAATATCGCGCGCCACTCGGGCTCCGACAGCGACGCGCCGATCCCGAACGTCGTCAGCTGGTCGTGGCCCCGCTGCAACACCTTCTCGGTGCGCCCGCCGCGCAGGATCTCGATCAGGTGGCTCGAGCCGAAATTGAAGCCGCTCGCGCGCTGCGCGCGGAACACGCACGACAGCGCCATCTGCGCCTCACGCGTCGCGTCCCATGAAGCGGGCGGCTCGAGGCACGTATCGCAGTTGCCGCACGGCTTGCTCTCCTCGCCGAAGTAGTTCAGCAGCCGCACGCGGCGGCACGAGATCGTCTCGCACAGCCCGAGCAGCGCGTCGAGCTTCGACGTCTGGACACGTTTGTGCGCGTCGTCCGCATCCGATTCGTCGATCATCTTGCGCTGCTGGACGACGTCGCCGAGCCCATAAGCCATCCACGCATTCGCGGGCATCCCGTCGCGGCCCGCGCGGCCCGTTTCCTGGTAGTAGCCTTCGACGCTCTTCGGCAGATCGAGGTGCGCGACGAAGCGCACATCCGGCTTGTCGATGCCCATGCCGAACGCGATCGTCGCGCACATCACGATGCCTTCCTCGCGCTGGAACATTTCCTGGTGCTTCTGCCGCACCTCGAACTCCATCCCCGCGTGATACGGCAGCGCACGCACGCCTTGCGCCTTCAGCCATTCGGCCGTTTCCTCGACCTTGCGACGCGACAGGCAATAGACGACACCCGCATCCGTCGTGCCGTCGGCATTCGTGTGTTCGGCGCGGATGAAATCGAGCAGCTGCGATCGCGCGTTGTCCTTTTCGACGATCCGGTAGCGGATGTTCGGACGGTCGAAGCTCGACACGAACACGCGCGCGTCGTCGAGCGCGAGACGGTGGATGATCTCGTCGCGCGTGATCGCATCGGCCGTCGCGGTCAATGCGATGCGCGGCACCGACGGAAATCGCTCGTGCAACACCGACAGCTGGATGTATTCCGGGCGGAAATCGTGCCCCCATTGCGACACGCAGTGCGCTTCGTCGATCGCGAACAGGCCGATCTTCGCGCGCTCGAGCAGGTCGAGGAAGCGCCCCGTCATCAGCCGTTCGGGCGCGACATACAGCAGGTCGATTTCGCCTTCACGCAGCGCCCGCTCGGTCGCCGCGGCCTCGGCGCCCGACAGTGTCGAATTCAGGTACGCCGCGCGCACGCCCACTTCGCTCAGTGCGGCGACCTGGTCCTGCATCAGCGCGATCAGCGGCGACACGACAATACCGGCACCCTGTCCGGCCTCGCGACGCAGCAGCGCCGGAATCTGATAGCACAGCGACTTGCCGCCGCCGGTCGGCATCAGCACGAGACAATCGCCGCCGCCGGCGACGTGTTCGACGATTTCGCCCTGCTGGCCGCGAAATGCGGGATAACCAAATACTTCGTCGAGGATTTCGAGGGCGCGGGACATGGAAGAGGACGGGGACGGCTGGACGATGACCGCAATTTTAACAACCCGCTCGCGGGACGCGGGGCGAATCGTGCGGTTTTGGCCATTCGGCCAGGGTTCGTTCGCGTGCATGACGAGCCTGCAGCGACCGCGCCGCAAGTGATTGCGACGGCTTCGGCGGCGCTGGCAGTCAGGCCGCACGTCCGTCGCGAGCAAGCGAGGCCGGCACGGCACAGGCGCGTCATGCACGCGAACGACAGATGAAAAAAAACCGCCCGGCAAAACCGGGCGGTCTCGGTGACAGCGTGGTGAGGCAAGGCGGCTCGCGCCGCCCGCGCTTACTCGGCTGCCGGGTGCTGTTGCGGCTCTTCCGCAGCAGGCGTGCTCGGCGTGCCGAAATCGAACGCCTCTTCCGCTGCGATCTGGTCGAAACGCTCGCGATCCGACGATTCCTTCGCCTTGCGTGCCTTGTGGAACGCGAGACCCGTACCGGCCGGAATCAGGCGGCCGACGATCACGTTTTCCTTCAGGCCGCGCAGATCGTCGCGCTTGCCCATGATCGCCGCTTCGGTCAGCACGCGGGTCGTTTCCTGGAACGATGCCGCGGAGATGAACGAGTCGGTCGACAGCGATGCCTTCGTGATACCGAGCAGCACGTTGTCGTACGAAGCCGGACGCTTGTCCTCGGCGATCATGCGATCGTTCTCGTCCAGCATGTCGGAACGCTCGACCTGTTCGCCCGGGATGAAGCGCGTATCGCCGTTGTCGGTGATCTGCACACGACGCAGCATCTGGCGAACGATCACCTCGATGTGCTTGTCGTTGATCTTCACGCCCTGCAGACGATACACGTCCTGCACTTCGTCGACGATGTAGCGCGACAGCGCCTCGATACCCTGCAGACGCAGGATGTCGTGCGGATCGGCCGGACCGTCCACGATCATTTCGCCCTTGTTGACGACCTGTGCATCGTGAACCAGAACCTGCTTTTCCTTCGCGATCAGGAACTCGTGCTGGTTGCCCTCGAGATCCGTGATGACGAGACGCTGCTTGCCCTTCGTGTCCTTACCGAACGACGTCGTACCGGTGACTTCCGCGAGAATGCCGGCATCCTTCGGCGAACGCGCTTCGAACAGTTCCGCCACCCGCGGCAGACCGCCGGTAATGTCACGCGTCTTCTGCGCTTCCGTCGGGATACGTGCGAGCACTTCACCGACCTGCACCTGCTGGCCATCCTTCACGGTGATCAGTGCGCCGACCTGGAAGCCGATCTGCACCGCGTGCTCCGTGCCCGGAATCTTCACTTCGTCGCCGTTCGCGTCGAGCAGCTTGACCTGCGGACGCACGCTCTTCGAAGCCTGCGAACCACGACGCTTCACGTCGATCACGACCAGCGTCGACAGGCCGGTCACGTCGTCGATCTGCTTCGCGACGGTCACGCCTTCCTCGACGTTCTCGAACTTCACCGTGCCACCGTACTCGGTGATGATCGGACGCGTCAGCGGATCCCACGTGGCGAGCTGCGTGCCTGCCTTGATCGTCGCGCCGTCGAGTTGCAGCAGCGTCGCGCCGTACGGCACTTTGTGACGCTCGCGCTCGCGACCGAAATCGTCGGTGATCATCGCTTCGCCCGAACGGGAAATGACGATCTGCTCGCCCTTCGCGTTCGTGACGTAACGCATCGTCGCCGTGAAGCGGACGATACCGTTGCTCTTCGCTTCGACCGACGAAGCGACTGCCGCACGCGATGCCGCACCACCGATGTGGAACGTACGCATCGTCAGCTGCGTGCCCGGTTCACCGATCGACTGTGCCGCGATCACGCCGACTGCTTCGCCGACGTTCACGAGCGAGCCGCGGCCGAGGTCACGGCCGTAGCACGATGCACACAGACCGTAGCGCGTTTCGCAGGTCAGCGGCGTGCGCACGCGCACTTCGTCGATGCCGAGGCGTTCGATTTCCTCGACCGCCGTTTCGTCGAGCAGCGTGCCCGATTCGTACACCGTCTCCTGCGTTTCCGGGTTCACGACGTCCGCAACCGCAACGCGACCGAGGATACGGTCGCGCAGCGCCTCGACGACTTCACCGCCTTCGACGAGTGCCTTCATCGCCACGCCGTTCGACGTGCCGCAATCGTCTTCCACGACGACCAGATCCTGCGTGACGTCGACGAGACGACGCGTCAGGTAACCCGAGTTCGCGGTCTTCAGTGCCGTATCAGCCAGACCCTTACGTGCACCGTGGGTCGAGATGAAGTACTGCAACACGTTCAGACCTTCGCGGAAGTTCGCGGTAATCGGCGTCTCGATAATCGAGCCGTCCGGCTTCGCCATCAGGCCACGCATACCGGCCAGCTGACGAATCTGAACCGCCGAACCCCGGGCGCCCGAGTCGGCCATCATGTAGATCGAGTTGAACGACTCCTGGCGCGTCTCGTTGCCGTCGCGGTCCGTCACCGGCTCCGTCGACAGCTGCTCCATCATCGCCTTGCCGACCGCTTCCGACGTTGCCGACCAGATGTCGACCACGTTGTTGTAGCGTTCCTGCGCGGTGACGAGACCCGACATGTACTGGCGGTCGTACTCCTTCACCTTCTTCGCGGCGTCGCCGACGATCGTTTCCTTCTGCGGCGGCACGAGCATGTCGTCCACGCAGATCGAAATGCCGGCACGCGTCGCGAGACGGAAACCCGACTGCATCAGCTGGTCGGCAAACACCACCGTCGCACGCAGACCGCACTTGCGGAACGCCGTGTTGATCAGGCGCGAGATTTCCTTCTTCTTCAGCGGCTTGTTCAGCACCGAGAACGGCAGGCCGTGCGGCAGGATCTCCGACAGGATCGCGCGGCCGACGGTCGTCGCATACAGCGAGATCTTCGGCACGAACGGCGGCGCGCCTTCCGACGTGTCTTCGTTGTGGACCATTTCGGTGATCCGCACGTTGACGCGCGAGGCCAGCTCGACTTCCTTGTTCTCGTACGCGCGGATCACTTCCGACACGCCCGTGAACGACAGGCCTTCGCCCTTGCCGTTGACCGCTTCGCGGGTCGCGTAGTACAGACCCAGCACGATATCCTGCGACGGCACGATCGACGGATCGCCGTTGGCCGGGAACAGCACGTTGTTCGACGCCAGCATCAGCGTACGCGCTTCCATCTGCGCTTCGAGCGACAGCGGCACGTGAACGGCCATCTGGTCACCGTCGAAGTCGGCGTTGAACGCCGCGCAGACGAGCGGGTGCAGCTGAATTGCCTTGCCTTCGATCAGCACCGGCTCGAACGCCTGGATACCGAGACGGTGCAGCGTCGGCGCACGGTTCAGCATCACCGGGTGCTCGCGGATCACCTCTTCGAGGATGTCCCACACCACCGGCGTCTGGTTCTCGACTTCCTTCTTCGCAGCCTTGATGGTCGTCGCGACGCCCATCACTTCCAGCTTGTTGAAGATGAACGGCTTGAACAGCTCGAGCGCCATCAGCTTCGGCAGACCGCACTGGTGCAGCTTCAGCGTCGGGCCGACCACGATGACCGAACGGCCCGAGTAGTCGACGCGCTTGCCCAGCAGGTTCTGACGGAAACGGCCGCCCTTGCCCTTGATCATGTCGGCGAGCGACTTCAGCGGACGCTTGTTCGCACCCGTCATCGCCTTGCCGCGACGACCGTTGTCGAGCAGCGAGTCGACGGCTTCCTGCAGCATCCGCTTTTCGTTGCGGACGATGATTTCAGGTGCCTTCAGCTCGAGCAGACGCTTCAACCGGTTGTTACGGTTGATCACACGGCGGTACAGGTCGTTCAGGTCCGACGTCGCGAAACGGCCGCCGTCCAGCGGCACGAGCGGACGCAGTTCCGGCGGCAGCACCGGCAGCACTTCGAGGATCATCCACTCGGGCTTGATGCCCGAGCGCTGGAATGCCTCGAGGACCTTCAGGCGCTTCGCGTACTTCTTGATCTTCGCTTCCGAGCCGGTGTTCTTCAGCTCGGTGCGCAGCGTCTCGACCTGCTCGTCGATGTTGATCGCGCGCAGCAGTTCACGCACGCCTTCCGCGCCCATTTCGGCACGGAATTCGTCGCCGTATTCCTCGACCTTGTTGTAGTAATCCTCTTCGGTCATGATCTGCCGCGCCTTCAGCGGCGTCATGCCCGGTTCGATCACCACGTATGCTTCGAAGTACAGCACGCGTTCGATGTCGCGCAGCGTCATGTCGAGCACCATGCCCAGACGCGACGGCAGCGACTTCAGGAACCAGATGTGCGCGACCGGCGAGGCCAGTTCGATGTGGCCCATCCGTTCGCGACGCACCTTCGCCAGCGTCACTTCGACGCCGCACTTCTCACAGATCACGCCGCGGTGCTTCAGGCGCTTGTACTTGCCGCACAGGCACTCGTAGTCCTTGATCGGCCCGAAGATCTTCGCGCAGAAGAGACCATCGCGTTCCGGCTTGAACGTACGGTAGTTGATGGTCTCCGGCTTCTTCACTTCGCCGAACGACCACGAACGGATCTTGTCAGGCGAAGCCAGACCGATCTTGATCGCGTCGAAAACTTCTTCCTGTTGGACTTGCTTGAATAGATCGAGCAGAGCTTTCATTGCTTTCTCTCCGTAGTCCGATTAATTGCGGTCGAGATCGATGTCGATACCGAGCGAGCGGATTTCCTTCACGAGCACGTTGAAGGATTCCGGCATGCCTGCATCGATCACGTGGTCGCCCTTGACGAGGTTTTCGTACACCTTCGTCCGGCCGGTCACGTCATCCGACTTCACCGTCAGCATTTCCTGCAGCACGTAGGACGCGCCGTACGCTTCGAGTGCCCACACTTCCATTTCACCGAAACGCTGGCCACCGAACTGCGCCTTACCACCCAGCGGCTGCTGCGTGACGAGCGAGTACGGGCCGGTCGAACGCGCGTGCATCTTGTCGTCGACCAAGTGGTGCAGCTTCAGGTAGTGCATGTAGCCCAGCGTCACGCGACGCTCGAACATTTCACCCGTGCGGCCGTCGTACAGACGGACCTGGTTCTTCGACGGGTTCATGCCGAGCTGTTCGGCGATGTCGTCCGGGAACGCGAGGTCGAGCATCTTGCCCATTTCTTCCTCGGTCGCACCGTCGAACACCGGCGTCGCGAACGGCACGCCTTCGCGCAGGTTCTTCGCGAGTTCGAGGATCTCGTCGTCGGTGAAGCTTTCCAGGTCTTCCTGGCGGCCCGACTCGTTGTAGATCTTCGTCAGGAACACGCGCAGTTCCTCGATCTTCGCCTGACGCTGCAGCATTTCGCCGATACGCCAGCCGAGGCCCTTCGCAGCCCAGCCGAGGTGCACTTCCAGAACCTGACCCACGTTCATCCGCGACGGAACGCCCAGCGGGTTCAGCACGACGTCTGCCGGACGGCCGTCGGCCATGTACGGCATGTCTTCGATCGGGACGATCTTCGACACGACACCCTTGTTACCGTGACGGCCTGCCATCTTGTCGCCAGGCTGCAGACGGCGCTTCACCGCGAGGTACACCTTGACCATCTTCAGCACGCCCGGCGGCAGTTCGTCGCCTTGCGTGAGCTTCTTGCGCTTCTCTTCGAACGCGAGGTCGAACTGGTGACGCTTCTCTTCGATCGAGTTCTTGATCGCTTCGAGCGATGCCGCTGCTTCGTCGTCCGCGAGGCGGATGTCGAACCAGTGGTAGTGGTCGAGGTCTTCCAGGTAAGCCTGGTCGATCTTCGTGCCCTTCGCGAGCTTCTTCGGACCGCCGTTCGCGACCTTGCCCACGAGCATGCGCGCGAGACGCTGGAACGCGTCGCCTTCCACGATGCGCAGCTGGTCGTTCAGGTCGAGACGGTAGCGCTTCAGTTCGTCGTCGATGATCTGTTGCGCACGCTTGTCGCGCTGGATGCCTTCACGCGTGAACACCTGGACGTCGATCACGGTACCGCTCATGCCCGACGGCACGCGCAGCGACGTGTCCTTCACGTCCGAAGCCTTCTCGCCGAAGATCGCGCGCAGCAGCTTCTCTTCCGGCGTCAGCTGGGTCTCGCCCTTCGGCGTGACCTTGCCGACCAGCACGTCGCCTGCTTCGACTTCAGCACCGATGTACACGATGCCCGATTCGTCGAGACGGCCGAGCTGGACTTCCGCCAGGTTCGAGATGTCGCGCGTGATTTCTTCCGGCCCGAGCTTCGTGTCGCGTGCAACGACGTTCAGCTCTTCGATGTGGATCGACGTGTAGCGATCGTCCGCAACCACCTTCTCCGAGATCAGGATCGAGTCTTCGAAGTTGTAGCCGTTCCACGGCATGAACGCGATCAGCATGTTCTGGCCGAGCGCGAGCTCGCCCAGGTCCGTCGAGGCGCCGTCGGCCAGCACGTCGCCGCGCGAGACCTTGTCGCCCATCTTCACGATCGGACGCTGGTTGATGTTCGTGTTCTGGTTCGAACGCGTGTACTTGATCAGGTTGTAGATGTCGACACCGACTTCACCCGCGACCGCTTCGTCGTCGTTCACGCGAATCACGATACGGCCTGCGTCGACGTAGTCGACCACACCGCCGCGGAACGCCTGAACCGTCGTACCCGAGTCGACCGCGCAGGTGCGCTCGATGCCCGTCCCGACGACCGGCTTTTCCGGACGCAGACACGGCACGGCCTGACGCTGCATGTTCGAACCCATCAGTGCACGGTTCGCATCGTCGTGCTCGAGGAACGGAATCAGCGAGGCTGCAACCGACACGATCTGCGACGGCGCGACGTCCATGTACTGGATACGGTCCGGCGTGACCATCATCGTTTCGCCGGCTTCACGCGACGACACGAGTTCGTCGATCAGCGTGCCGTTCTCGTCGATCGCGGCGTTCGCCTGAGCGATCATGTAACGGCCTTCCTCGATCGCCGACAGGTAGTCGATCTGGTCGGTCACCTTGCTGTCCACAACCTTGCGGTACGGCGTCTCGAGGAAGCCGTACTCGTTCAGGTGCGCGTACAGTGCGAGCGAGTTGATCAGGCCGATGTTCGGACCTTCCGGCGTTTCGATCGGGCACACGCGGCCATAGTGGGTCGGGTGCACGTCACGAACTTCGAAGCCTGCGCGTTCGCGCGTCAGACCGCCCGGGCCCAGTGCGGAAACACGGCGCTTGTGCGTGATTTCCGACAGCGGGTTGGTCTGGTCCATGAACTGCGACAGCTGCGACGAACCGAAGAACTCGCGGATCGCCGACGAAATCGGCTTCGAGTTGATCAGGTCGTGCGGCATCAGGTTTTCGCTTTCGGCCTGGCCGAGGCGTTCCTTGACCGCGCGCTCGACACGCACGAGACCGGCGCGGAACTGGTTTTCCGCCAGTTCGCCGACGCAACGCACGCGACGGTTGCCGAGGTGGTCGATGTCGTCCACTTCGCCCTTGCCGTTGCGCAGCTCGACGAGGATCTTGATCGTCGCGAGGATGTCGTCGTCCTGCAGCGTCATCGGGCCGGTGATCTCGTCACGGCTGACGCGGCGGTTGAACTTCATGCGGCCGACCTTCGACAGGTCGTACGCTTCTTCGCTGTAGAACAGACGGTTGAACAGCGCCTCGACCGCTTCTTCGGTCGGCGGCTCGCCCGGACGCATCATGCGGTAGATCGCGATGCGCGCGGCCGTCTTGTCGGTCGTTTCGTCGACACGCAGCGTCGACGAGATGTACGGGCCCTGGTCCAGGTCGTTCGTGTAGAGCGTCTGGATGTCCTTGATGCCCGCTTCGCGCAGCTTCTCGAGCACGCTTTCCGTGACTTCGTCGTTCGCGCTCGCGATCACTTCGCCGGTGTCGCCGTCGACGACGTTCTTCGCCAGCACGCGGCCGAGCAGATAGTCTTCCGGCACCGAGATGAACTTGGTCTTCGCGGCTTCGAGATCGCGAATGTGCTTCGCGTTGATCCGCTTGTCCTTCTGGACGATGACCTTGCCATCACGATCCGTGATGTCGAAACGCGCGACTTCACCACGCAGGCGCTCGGGCACGAACTCGAGTTGTGCGCCTTCGTCCATCAGCGTGAAGTTGTCGAACACGAAGAAGTTCGCGAGGATCTGTTCCGGCGTCAGGCCGATGGCCTTCAGCAGGATCGTGACCGGCATCTTGCGGCGACGGTCGACGCGGAAGTACAGGATGTCCTTCGGATCGAATTCGAAGTCGAGCCACGAGCCGCGGTACGGAATGATCCGTGCCGAGAACAGCAGCTTGCCCGAGCTGTGCGTCTTGCCCTTGTCGTGTTCGAAGAACACGCCCGGCGAACGGTGCAGCTGCGAGACGATGACACGCTCGGTGCCGTTGATGACGAACGAGCCCGTCGGCGTCATGAGCGGAATTTCGCCCATGTACACTTCCTGCTCTTTCACTTCCTTGACGACCGGCTTGTTCGGCGATTCCTTGTCGAGGATGACAAGGCGGACCTTCGCGCGCAGCGCGGAGCAGTACGTCAGGCCGCGCTGCTGGCATTCCTTGATGTTGAATGCCGGCGCGGACAACGCGTAGCTCACGAACTCGAGGCGCGCAAAGCCGTTGTGCGAAACAATGGGAAATACCGATGTGAACGCGGCCTGCAAACCTTCAGGCTTGCGTTGCGTGGCCGGCACATCGGCTTGCAGAAACGTGCTGAATGATTCAAGCTGGGTAGCCAGCAAGAAAGGAACTTGGTGAACGATGGGGCGCTTCGCGAAACTCTTGCGAATGCGCTTCTTCTCGGTGAAGGAATATTGCATACGATCTCCGAATCACGGCGGGTGCTATCGAGGCGGAATACCTGGACGTTTCAAACCCGAGTGTTCACCGACTGAGACCCGATGGCCGTCCGACGGCTTGAACGAGCCGAGAAGCTTGGTGGTTGGCCGCTACCAACCGCTGGCTGACGGCAGCGGATGCCTGTGTTGCCCGCTACCCGACCAAACTTGCCTTCTGCAGTCGCTTCAGAAGACAAAGAGAACCGCCATTCGTGACCAATCACAACGATCAGGCGGTTTTCTTTGGCTTCTGGGGCCGATTATTCGGGCTCCCGAATGAGTGCCAGAATAACGTCCCCACAAAGCACAAAAAGGCCGGCGGTGAAAATACCGCCAGCCTTCGCACAGCGCGCCGAAACTTACTTGACTTCGACCTTCGCGCCTGCTTCTTCCAGCTTCTTCTTGGCTTCTTCAGCAGCAGCCTTGTCGACGCCTTCCTTGACAGCCTTCGGTGCGCCGTCAACGACGTCCTTCGCTTCCTTCAGGCCCAGGCCCGTCAGTTCGCGAACTGCCTTGATGACTGCAACCTTGTTGCTGCCTGCTTCAGCCAGAACGACCGTGAATTCGGTCTTCTCTTCTGCAGCAGCAGCAGCGCCGCCGCCTGCCGGGCCAGCGACTGCCACTGCAGCTGCCGACACGCCAAACTTCTCTTCGAACGCCTTGACCAGTTCGTTCAGTTCCAGAACGGTCATCCCTTCGACTGCTGCCAGGATGTCTTCTTTTGCGATTGCCATTTGAAATACTCCTAAATTGAATTCGGATACAGCCAGCGATCAATGACGCTGATGCACGTTCGATTACGCAGCTTCCGCTTGCTTCTTCTCTGCCAGCGCGGCCAGGGCACGCGCGAAGCCCGAAACAGGCGATTGCATAACGAACAGCAGCTTCGAGAGCAGTTCTTCGCGGCTCGGGATGCTTGCCAGCGCTTGCACGCCAGCCTTGTCCATCACCTTGCCATCGAACGAACCAGCCTTGATGACCAACTTGTCATTGCTCTTGCTGAAGTCGTTGACGACCTTAGCAGCAGCAATTGCATCTTCCGAGATGCCGTAGATCAACGGGCCAGTCATCTGCTCTGCCAGCGGAGCAAACGGCGTACCTTCAACGGCGCGGCGCGCCAGCGTGTTCTTCAACACGCGCAGGTAAACCTGTTGCTCGCGCGCTTTCGCGCGCAGCTTGGTCAGATCGCCAACCGCAATTCCACGATACTCAGCCAGCACAACGGTCTGGGCCTTCGCGACTTGCGCGGAAACCTCAGCGACGACGGCTTGCTTGTCTTCTCTATTAAGCGGCACGGTTAGCCTCCAGAAACGATACGTTCGGCGTGGCCGGCATGGCCGAAACCTCACGTACCTCGTTCAACAACGGCGTCCGACCTCGTTAGGAGTATTTCCACCTCATGCCGCGAATCGCTTCACGGCCTGCGGCTTCACCACTGCAAAACTTTTTCGGGTTCGCCATCTGCGTTGGCTTGAATTAAGGGATCACCTGACTGCTGCGCCCCACCAACGGTCTTTGATAACCGGTTGCCCGCCCTGCTGCGCGAACAACCGCCCAAAGCCCATGTAGGCCGCTTCGCGAACGAAGCGGCCCGAAATCTTGCTTACTGTGCTGCCAGCGTAGCCTGGTCGACACGCACGCCGACGCCCATCGTGCTCGACAGTGCGATCTTGCGCAGGTAGACGCCCTTGCTCGTTGCCGGCTTTGCCTTCTGCAGCGCTTCGATCAGCGCCGACAGGTTCGAACGCAGTGCGGTCGGCTCGAACGATGCACGGCCGATGGTCGCGTGGATGATACCGGCCTTGTCGACACGGAATTGCACCTGACCAGCCTTCGCGTTCTTGACGGCGGTTGCGACGTCCGGCGTGACCGTACCGACCTTCGGGTTCGGCATCAGGCCGCGCGGGCCGAGGATCTGACCCAGCGTACCGACGATACGCATCGTGTCCGGCGAAGCGATCACGATGTCGAAGTCCATCTGGCCAGCCTTGATCTGCTCGGCCAGGTCTTCCATACCGACGATTTCCGCGCCTGCTGCACGCGCTTGCTCAGCCTTCTCGCCTTGCGCGAACACGGCAACGCGAACCGACTTGCCCGTACCTGCCGGCAGAACGACCGAACCACGAACGACCTGGTCCGACTTCTTCGCATCGATGCCGAGCTGGACTGCGACGTCGATCGACTCATCGAACTTCGCGCTCGCGCATTCCTTCACGAGGCTCAGTGCGTCTTCGATCGCGTACAGCTTCTGACGATCGACCTTGGCGGCAAATGCCTGACGGCGCTTGGAGATCTTAGCCATTTACACGCCCTCCACAGTGATGCCCATCGAGCGTGCGCTACCAGCGATGGTGCGAACGGCTGCGTCCAGATCAGCTGCCGTAAGGTCCGGCATCTTGGTCTTCGCGATTTCTTCGGCTTGAGCGCGCGTGATCGAACCGACCTTGTCGGTGTGCGGCTTGCTCGAGCCCTTGTCCACCTTCGCCGCCTTCTTGATCAGGACGGTCGCCGGCGGCGTCTTCATCACGAACGTGAAGCTCTTGTCAGCGAATGCCGTGATGACCACCGGCACCGGCAGACCCGGCTCCATGCCTTGAGTCTGCGCGTTGAACGCCTTGCAGAACTCCATGATGTTCAGGCCGCGCTGGCCCAGTGCCGGACCGACCGGCGGCGACGGGTTGGCTTTACCTGCAGGGATCTGCAGCTTGATAAAGCCGATAATCTTCTTTGCCATTTGTGAACCTCATTGGAACGCCGGAAGGGCGTTCGGTGAGTGATAACGCGCTTTCGCCTCTGGCTACTGACGCTCCTCAACGGCCATGACGCGGGCCGTAAGCGCGAAGGTGGGCAGCCGAGGCTGCCCACCGAATCGGGATCAAACTTTTTCGACCTGGCCGAACTCGAGTTCGACCGGGGTGGATCGGCCAAAGATGGTGACCGACACACGCACGCGCGATTTTTCGTAGTTGACTTCTTCGACGGTGCCGTTGAAGTCCGTGAACGGGCCTTCCTTCACACGCACCATCTCGCCGACCTCGAACAGGGTCTTCGGGCGCGGCTTCTCGACGCCTTCCTGCATCTGCGACATGATCTTCTCGACTTCCTTCGGGGAAATCGGGGTCGGGCGGTTACGTGCACCGCCGACGAAACCGGTAACCTTCGCGGTGTTCTTCACGAGGTGCCACGTTTCGTCCGTCATTTCCATCTCCACCAGCACGTAGCCGGGGAAGAATCGACGCTCGGTCACTGCCTTGTGGCCGCCTTTGACTTCGACCACTTCTTCGGTCGGAACCAGGATCTGACCGAATTTGTCCTGCATGCCAGCACGTTCGATGCGCTCCTGAAGCGCACGTTGCACGCTCTTCTCCATACCGGAGTAGGCGTGCACGACGTACCAACGCTTTCCGCTCGGGGATGCCGGAGTATCGCTCATATCATTTCCAACCCAGAATCGCCGAGAAAATCACCCATTCGATCGATTTGTCACTCAACCAGAGGAAAATCGCCATCACGAGCACGAAACCGAACACGACGAGTGTGGTTTGCGTTGCTTCTTTGCGGGTGGGCCAAACGACCTTCCGGACTTCCTTGTACGAATCCTTGGCAAAGGCGATGAGGCTCTTGCCAGGGGCGGACATCAGCCCGACGGCCACGCCGGCGATGATCCCTACCGCCAACGCGGCACCGCGGACATACCACTGCTGATTGGCCAGCCAGAAGAAGCCCACGAATCCGGCCAAGACCAGCAATACGCCCAGGGCCAGCATCAGCTTATCGCCGGAGGTATTTACAGTTTCGACGGATGGATTCGCCATAACACCTTAAAACAAATGCCACGTAGGACACGTGGCTATTTTTTGGCAGGGGCAGAGGGAATCGAACCCCCAACCTTCGGTTTTGGAGACCGACGCTCTGCCAGTTGAGCTATACCCCTAAACCATACTGGGGCTGGCTGTTGCCAGCCCCAAAACTGTCGATCAACGAATAACTGGCTTACTCGATGATCTTGGCGACGACGCCAGCGCCGACCGTACGGCCGCCTTCACGGATTGCGAAGCGCAGACCTTCTTCCATCGCGATCGGAGCAATCAGCTTCACCGTGATCGACACGTTGTCGCCCGGCATCACCATTTCCTTGTCCTTCGGCAGCTCGATCGAGCCCGTCACGTCCGTCGTACGGAAGTAGAACTGCGGACGGTAGTTGTTGAAGAACGGCGTGTGACGGCCGCCTTCGTCCTTGCTCAGCACGTACACTTCAGCCGTGAAGTGCGTGTGCGGCGTGATCGAACCCGGCTTCGCCAGAACCTGGCCACGCTCCACGTCTTCACGCTTCGTACCGCGCAGCAGGATACCGACGTTGTCGCCTGCCTGACCTTGGTCCAGCAGCTTGCGGAACATTTCAACGCCCGTGCAGGTCGTCTTCACCGTCGGCTTGATACCGACGATTTCGATTTCCTCGCCGACCTTCACGATGCCGCGCTCGACACGACCCGTCACCACCGTACCACGGCCCGAGATCGAGAACACGTCTTCCACCGGCATCAGGAACGCGCCGTCAACTGCACGCTCCGGCGTCGGGATGTACGTGTCCAGCGCATCTGCCAGGCTCATGATCGCCACTTCGCCCAGCTCGCCCGTGTCGCCTTCCAGCGCCAGCTTGGCCGAACCCTTCACGATCGGCGTGTCGTCGCCCGGGAAGTCGTACTTCGACAGGAGTTCGCGAACTTCCATCTCGACCAGCTCGAGCAGTTCAGCGTCGTCCACCATGTCGCACTTGTTCAGGAACACGATGATGTACGGAACGCCAACCTGACGCGCCAGCAGGATGTGCTCACGCGTTTGCGGCATCGGGCCGTCTGCTGCCGAGCAAACCAGGATCGCGCCGTCCATCTGCGCTGCGCCCGTGATCATGTTCTTCACATAGTCAGCGTGGCCCGGGCAGTCGACGTGTGCGTAGTGGCGGTTAGCCGTTTCGTACTCGACGTGTGCCGTGTTGATCGTGATGCCGCGTGCCTTTTCTTCCGGTGCCGCGTCGATCTGGTCGTACGCCTTCGCTTCGCCGCCGAACTTCTTCGTCAGAACCGTCGTGATCGCTGCCGTCAGCGTCGTCTTGCCGTGGTCAACGTGACCAATCGTACCAACGTTCACGTGCGGCTTGGTCCGCTCAAACTTTTCCTTGGCCATTTTCAACTCCCAAAAGGAATTTCACAGGTTGCGCCGCGCGCAAACAACAAGACACTGACTTTTTACTGCTGGTGCCCATGGGCAGGATCGAACTGCCGACCTCTCCCTTACCAAGGGAGTGCTCTACCACTGAGCCACATGGGCGCTTTACGCTTCAACTTCGCGGTCTGGAGCGGGTGAAGGGAATCGAACCCTCGTCGTAAGCTTGGAAGGCTTCTGCTCTACCATTGAGCTACACCCGCACGGGCCACAAACGATTCCTTACCGCTCACTGCGCTGATATCTTGGTGGAGGAGGTTGGATTCGAACCAACGTAGGCGTAAGCCAACAGATTTACAGTCTGCCCCCTTTAGCCACTCGGGCACCCCTCCGTAGAGAACTGACGATTATGGGGGTACATCGCACCCCTGTCAAGCACATCCGGAAGATTATTTTCATCCCCTTCCTGATACCTGCCTGACCACCGATCTCCCGCCCTTGCCCGGCTAAGGCAAGCATGGGTGCTACTGATCAGTGTCACATCTTCGTCAGACTCCGCTTTCAGCGTCGATCTGCATCTGCGCTGAAAACGAAAGACCGCCATCATACGATCTCTTGAGCACTCTGCCAAGCGGGTAGATGCAAAATTTCCGCAAATTTCGTGCCGGGCGGCTGCCATGATCTGTTTTTAGATGCCTCCCGGGAGTCCATTGCTGGTTTCTAGGGTTGTCTGGCCCGACCCGCCAGCGATTGACGTGACACGACTTTCGAACGCTTTCCAGCAATCGCATCATGAGTTTGAGCAACGCTGCCAACGAGAAATCGCGATGGCGGCGCTGGGCTTTGCCGGCTTCAGAGACAGGGGAACCGTACTATCCCGAGCCACCTGCCCGCCCTGGTTCGGATCCTCATGCGTCTGCGTGATCTTTTTCCGTCCTTCATGGTTTTGACCGCACACGCCGCCCGGCCGACAGACGCCAGTGCCGCCCAAGCACGATCGCCTGGACCCGTCAGGAGGCGCTGGCTGATAGCCACGCCCCGGGACGCCCGGTAGCAGCCGCGCCGTCGCATATGAAAGATTGAAGCTCACGCGCAATGCCAAGGGCGCCGGTTCGGTACACGCCGGGGCGACCAAGGCACCCTCGTGGAGTCAGGATGCGGTCGCCTATGCATGCTGATCAACGATGCCGCCATGTACTTCATTGCCGCCGGCGCCGGTGATGACGCGTCGACAGACGAATCCTGCTGCCCAACCTTCATCGACAGCGACGACATACGGCCGTGCCGGGAGCTGCCGCGCAGGTTTGCCGCGGCAATCTCGGCGCACGTTCTTTAGCGCGTGGGCGACTGCACTTCGCCCCCGCGCAAGCCGACCAACATCAGCGTCTGGCCGACCTATCGAGGCGATTCCGCCGCATATACAAGACATCCCCCATGCCCGTACGACGCCCGCCTCGAGCAGCTGAACGCAGATACTTGTGCAAGATTCGACGCCTGCGCGTTTTCCGCACGGCATCGATCCGAAGACGCGAGAAAGCAGGCCTGCAACTTCCGCTCGACCGCTGCGAGCTGCCCGACTTTGCGCGCGCGGACCGGGGATCAAGGCCTGAATACGACGCGCCGGTTCGCGCCAGGCAATGGCTCCGCACTCTGCGATCTGGATACCCCAGGCAGGGCGCGATCTACTGGCGTCGATGCGGGGGCACGCCCTTCGCGTCGATAGGCGAAAGTCGGGACTGCTTTCGCGGCACCGGCTATTCGCTCATCGAAGAAGTCTGCGTGTTTCAAGACGGCCGGCCTGCGCCCATCAAAAGAAACGGCGCGAATTTTTGATGCCATCTGGTTGAGGAACTCGCGTACGTCCGGTTCGCGCTATGTATCAACGACTTCCATGTGGCACGCCGAAAGCGCCCCATCTTCTTTGCAAGGATCGATTTGAGAGAAGATGCGACGAGTTGAGAAACAAACAAGCCTAGATCGCTACAAGATGCCGTCCTGGACAAAACCTGACTTCGTGCGCTCGATTGGCAGTAGTCGCCTGGAGCTTTCGGCATATAAGGACGCCGAACGGCGGATTTTCGCCACTCGCTGCCCAGGTCACACTGATGGCTCATGGCGCAACGGGAACCGCCAGGCGTGCCCCTCGGATACGGCAACGGTGGTTTTGGGCGGAGAAGTGCTCAATACGCAGAGAAACTGCGCACAATAACGGGTATTCGTGCAACTGGCCATGCCACTCCTGGCCATGACGAGACGTGGTCAGAAATGCGGTGGAGTCGCGACTCGATCCGATCGTCGTCTTCGTGAACAGCAAGTGGATGGATGTTTGGATGGCGGGTCTTGGTCGGCGCCAGCGAGCGGTGCAAGGCCAACCCGATCGGTCTGATCTGCGTCAGTCTCGCAAAGGCAATCCTGGAGAATCGGCACCCCGGCCCCAGCTCGAGCAGCAGCCATGCCACCGATCCCGATCACTCACGCATTTCCGCCGCGCCAATGCAAAAACCCCCGCCTGGTCGGGCGGGGGTTTCTGGCTTAGGGAGCCTGACGATTACCTACTTTCACACGGGAATCCGCACTATCATCGGCGTAGAGTCGTTTCACGGTCCTGTTCGGGATGGGAAGGGGTGGGACCGACTCGCTATGGTCATCAGGCAAAGAGGGTTGTTGCGCTGGCTTCGCAGCACAACCAATCTTGGAAGAAGCAGTAATTTAGGTTGTGTGTATCACACACGAGAATCCAACTTGTCGCTCTGGATCTTGCGGCCGGTGCTTTCACACGGCGCCGATCTACAAGGCAGACTTGTTATAGGATCAAGCCTTACGGGCAATTAGTATCAGTTAGCTGAACGCATTACTGCGCTTACACACCTGACCTATCAACGTCCTGGTCTCG